>CAUTTS010000049.1:0-17570 GCA_963541465.1 uncultured Selenomonas sp. | reverse complement strand
TATTGAGGGCTGACACGAACGTGCAAGAATGCAGTTCTACCTGCATAAAACGAACAGCTGGGAATGAGAGGATGGATGACAGACTTACTTGCGGACGTAACGTTCCAGGAAGCACACGTCAGACCAATGCACTCTCATTCTACAGCTTAGGTAATGAGGTAGACAAGGGGCGGTCGCGTACCGCTTCCTTGATCTATAAATCTATTGTAATAGGAAGCACTGATAAATTCAGCCGCGCCATCTTGACGCATCTTTTTTGCCCGCACTTCGGCGGAAAATCCTCCACAGAGCACCACTCTGCGTCCGGTTTTCCACCTTGTTCGGACGAAAAAATCTACGCCAATCTGACGGACTTCATTTTATCAGCGATTCCCTAAGGCACAGTGACGAGAGAGGAGAGCAACGGATGAATACCGTGAGATCGTTTTGGCTGGGGGCGGCGACGCTCCTTCTTTTCCTGTTCATGTTCTGCCCTGCGGCGCTTGCCGACGACGGGCAGACGTGGGTCTGGCTGAGCTCGAACGACAAGTACTCGAAGTACTACGCACCCGCCTCCGTCCGCATCGCTCAGAGCGTGGCGACGAGCGACGGCAGGATGGTGGCGACGGAGATCGAGGCGGAGATCAAGACCTCATTCAGCTACGAGGGCGCGGAGGAGACCATCCGCAACTATAAGATCGACCACGTTATCCCAAATCCCGCGCAGCTCTCGTACTCTGTTGCGCAGGTACGTGTTGTGCCGCAGAACCGCACGCTGCAGTACCTCGGTGAGACGTTCTATGACAGCGCGGGCAAGGTGCTCTGGTCAAAGGGCGAGGGCAAGGAAAAGGAGATGAACTCCCAGCAATTTGATGAGGAGTTCTACGCCGCCGTCATCGACACCGTGTTCCATCAGGGAGAGATGCAGCGCCTGCGTGCGGAGGATCGCTGGATCCTGCTCTGGTCGGATGAGACGTCCGGGATCAAAACGCAGGTGACGGCAGACACCTCGACCATGCGCCGCATGGGGGACAATCTCGTCTTCTGGGCATGGACGGAGGTGCGTGACGCCGACGGCAAGGCGATGGAGATCAAGTTCGACAAGCGCGCGGTCAACCTGCCGCAGGGCACAGAGCGCATCGTCACGGGACGCTACTGGTCACCACAGGGGGGCTGGCAGGCACTCGACGACGGCTATGAGGGGGCGTACCGCATGATTAACCGTGACGCGCCTGAGGAGCGTGGGCTCGTCCGCCTGCGTGCTTTTGCCGATGGCTACAGCACGTGGGTTACGCGCTATCAGGTTCGATGATGTCCATGGGAAGGGAAAAATATGCCGATTAAAATACCCAACAATTTGCCCGCCGCGAATGTTCTCGAGGGGGAGAACATCTTCGTCATGAATGCGGCGCGCGCGTACAGTCAGGACATCCGTCCGCTGCGGCTGCTCATCCTGAACCTCATGCCGATCAAGGAGGTGACGGAGACGCAGCTCCTGCGCCTCCTCGGCAATACGCCGCTGCAGGTGGAGGCGGACTTCATCTATACGGAGTCCTACGTCCCGACGCATACGTCACGCGCCTATCTCTCGGAGTTCTATGGGACGTTTGCCGAGGTGCGCCATAAAAAGTACGACGGCTTCATCATCACGGGCGCGCCGGTCGAGCAATATGCCTTTGAGGAGGTCGCCTACTGGGACGAGGTCGCAGAGATCATGCAGTGGAGCAAGAAGCACGCCTTCTCGACGTTCCACATCTGCTGGGGCGCGCAGGCGGGGCTCTACTATCACTACGGCATCCCGAAGCACTGGACGGAGAAGAAGATCTTCGGTGTCTATGAGCACCATCGCTGTGTGCAGCACGAGAGTCTCCTGCGCGGCTTTGACGATGTTTTCTATGTGCCGCACTCGCGCCATACGGAGACGCGCCGTGCCGACGTCGATGTCGTGCCCGAGCTGACCGTTCTCGCCGAGGGCGACGCAGGCGTCTACATCATCGCGAATCTGCGGCGGCGGCAGTTCTTCATCACGGGGCACGCCGAGTACGATCCACTGACGCTGAAGGCGGAGTACGACCGCGACCGCGCGGCGGGGATGAACCCTGATATCCCGCTGAACTACTACCCCGACGACGACCCGAGCCGTCCGCCTGTCGTGCGCTGGCGCAGCGTCGCACATCTGCTTTTTGCGAACTGGCTGAACTACTACGTCTATCAGGACACGCCGTACGAGCTGGACAGCCTTGACAACGCGGAGGACTGAGGAGCGGCGAAATGCCACAGCATCCGGAATGTTCAGCGAAAATTCAGCTTTTGGTACTACCATAGTATTCGTTGCTAGAACAATACGATGGGAGCGATCGATTTGCAGAAACGATGGGGCGCAGTGCTGGCCGCCTGTGCCGTCCTGCTCATGGGCATACGTCCCGCCGATGCGGCGGAGGCGATTCCCAAACACATCTACGAATGGGTACAGTCCACGGCGCGGCAGGGCTACTACTTCAACAAGGAGTATATCCAGTAC
This sequence comes from uncultured Selenomonas sp., assembly GCA_963541465.1. GTDB lineage: Bacteria > Bacillota > Negativicutes > Selenomonadales > Selenomonadaceae > Centipeda. The sequence continues at coordinate 15,070 of CAUTTS010000049.1, read as the reverse complement.
GCTGCCGATGCGCACGGCTATATTGACCTCACGAAGATCCTCGTGCCGACGCTGCGCGTCTACGATAACATCCAGATCCAGGACGTCGTCTCAAAACGCCGTTGGCGGATGTTGCCCCTTGATGGATACGGTGATCTCTCTGGGGCAGCGGAGTACCTTCTGATCGACCTGCGCGCGGGCACGGTTCGCGTGACGGCGCATGAGGATCTGGACAGCGCGTGGGGGACGATCTCGCGCGAGGAGAACGCGAAGGAGTTTACCCTCGCCTCCCTCTCAGACAAGGACGTGGAGAAAAAATTTTTTAATGCAATTATTTCCTACGCTGCGGCTCATCAGGAGGAGCTGATCCGCCGCTCGAAGGGGATACTGAGCGATGCTGACCGCAAAATACTGGCGGAACAGCAGGCAAAGGCGGCGAAAGAACAGAAAAAAGCCGCCAAGCATCCATAAAGCAAGATCAAACGATAAAAGATGGAGCGTCCCGCTGATATCAAGGGGGGACGCTTCTTTTTATTGGGGAGTCTCTAGCTTTTTTTTGGAAAACAAAGTATAATAGGGATGAGACCACTAGGAGGAGGATGTGACGCGCATGACAGACAAGGAATGGATGCAGCACGAACTGAATCGCATGGTGAAGGCCGAGGGCGGAAAGGTCAGCGTGGAGCGCATGACCGAGATCGTCTCGGAGCTCAGCCAGCGTCTGCGTGAGAACCCCAATCTGCCGCGTGAGATGAATACGCTCACGCCGGATGAGCTGATCGCACGCGCACGCAAGGCGTCGGGCGAGGAGCGCTACCGCATCATCAAGCGCGTCCTGCGCATCGAGCCGGAGAACATCACGGCGGCGTGTATGCGCGTCGAGTATCTGGCTCGCAATGCCGATGACCGCGTCCACCACTACGAAGATCTGACGCGCAAGGCAACGGCGCGTCTTGCGGAGGAGGGGCTCTTCGCCGAGGAGAACATCGGCAAGTTCTGGTCGATGCCCCAGACGAAGCCCTATATGTTCCTCCGTCTCTCCTATCTAGAGTCGCTGCTCGCAGCACGCAAGTTCCGCCTTGCGGCGAAGGAGTGCAAGGAGATGCTGCGGCTCTCGGAGCACGATGGACTTGGGCGCCGCTACCAGCTCATGTTCATCTACGCCGCGATGGAGGAGGGCGATGCAGCGATTGAGCTGTATCAGCGCTACGAGGAGGGCGTGGCAATGATGTACCTGCCCCTCGCGATGCTCTTCTACCGCCTCGGCAAGATGAAGATGGCACGCAACTTCCTGAAGGAGCTCGCCGCCGTCAACCTCGATACGGAGGAGTTCTTCGAGCGCGGCGTGCGCGGCGATCTGCCGAAACGCGCACCGGGACGCTATGCCGGTTCCTTCGCCATCGGTACGATGGAGGAGTTCGGCGAGGCGGTGACGGACAATGCCTTTGCTTTTGTCGGGATGGACGCATTCTTCGCTTGGGGGCTGAGCGAGCTGCGTGAGGGTGCGGAGGAGAGCGCATAGCACAGGCGTACGTATCGGTCGGCGCTCTGCCTCTCACGGCGGAGCGAGCTGCGGCAGTGCAGGGATGAGCGGTGCACATGGGGGTGTGCACATCTCATCCCCGGACTGCTGCAGTGCCGGCATAGCGATTTATTTTGGAGGCGCACGGCGCGGAACAATGCAGGGGGGGCATTGTTCCGCCGTGCCGATGCAGTGGTGACAAAAGGGGAGGAAATCACGCAAAAACGTCAAGTTCTCATCGCAGATCTGGAGTGTTTGGGGGGCGCGGATGCATCGCCGTGTCACTTTGATGTACGCGGTACCGCGGCGATCGATATGCGGATGCATATTGGCTTTATTGCTCCGGCATCATTGGGAATTACGGGTGATCTCAGCATCGTTTGCTGCACATCTTACCGCGATTTCTACGTATATGGGGACGATGCCCTCAGCAGAGGGTGAATATGGAGGGGACAATGGGACTCTTTGATGGATTTAAAGGCGGTGAGCCGGTCGACATGGGCATTCGCAGTGCCATCAAGGCCGAGCTGGACCGCCGTGAATGGAGTTATGAGGAGAATGAGGAGAGTGACGAGACGCGCAAGGAAGCCTACTTCTATATGCGCAACGAGCTCGAGAATGACGAGCCCGTCACCGTCGTCATCGCCGTGCGCGAGTACAATCACGCGGACGGATTCATCAAGATCAAGATTTATGACATCGCCTATCTCGAGGAAAACGGGAACCGCGCGGAGCTGCTCGCGAAGCTCAATGAATGGAACGCCGAGTACCGCTTTGTGAAGTTCTGCCTCGACGGCGATCGGGATGTGGTCGTCGATATCGACCTGCCGCTCGATCTCCACAACGGTGAGTTCAAACCGGATGCCGTCATTGCGATGATGGCGATCGGTATGCGCGTCGTGGAGCAGGTTCATGAAAGTCTGATGGGACTGTGCGAACGGGGGCACCGCCCGCACGCACAGGCGTCGGAATGATACGCGCATTGAACGGAGGATTATCTGTATGGGACTTTTTGACGGCTTCAGCGGAAGCGAAGAAGGGCTCAGAAATAGTGCATACGAGGCGATCAAGGCAGAATTTGACAAGCAGGAGCTGAGCTACGGCGAGGATACCTCCGAAGATGGTGAGGATCATATCCTGCGGATGCGGCAGAAACTGGACAATGGCAGCGTCGTAAGCATTGCCATCGTGGTAACGGAAAACGGCGATACGAACGACTTCATCAAGATCAAGTATTTTGATCTAGTGCGGCTCGGCGAGAAGGCGGAGCCGACGGTCTTTCATGAAAAACTCAACGAGTGGAACAGCGAGTACCGCTATGTGAAGTTCGTGGTGGACGACGATCAGGATGTCGTGGTGGACATCGATCTGCCGCTCGATCTGCACGTCGGTGTTTTCCAGGTGGAGAGCTTCATGTCGATGGTCGGCGTCGGACTCCAAGTGATCGAGGAGGTCTACCCGGAACTCATGAAGCTGCGGTGGTCGTGAGCGCGGCAGATGCGGCGCGCATCGCCGCATCCGTGAACAGCAAAAAAGAGCTGTAACGCGAAGGATTTCCTTCTGTTACAGCTCTTTCTTATGTCTCTTAGCCCCGCTTGGTATGGTCAATCTGCGGCACCTTCAGCCCCTTGCGCAGGTAGCTCTGCTGCAGCTGGTAGATGCTCTGGACGAGACGCTCGCGCTCGCGCGGCGTCAGCGCGGTGAACTCGACGCCGATGTGGTACGTCATGCCGAGGTTCGTCTCGATGGGCGTGGAGCGGCGGATCGCGCCTTCCGTTTCGAGTGTGCCGATATGCGGCAGGTCGGGTACGCGCACGATGACGGGCGCGTTTTCAAGCAGTTCCTCCTCGTGGACGAAGCAGAGCCCGCCGCCGCTGATGTCGATGAGGTGCATCTCACGAAAGTTCTTGAGACTGCCGTGGTCGCCTGCCAGCTTTACCTCGATGCTCATCGGGATGGGAACGCGGACGAAGTCGCGCAGCTGGATGCGCTCGGCACTCTCGGGGAGGTCGAGATACCAGATGGTGTCGGGCAGCTGCGATGCCGACCGATAGGCAACGGTAAAGTGATAGACGCAGCCCGGGCCCGTGAGGTGACAGGAGAAGAGATGTCCTGTCTCAGGGGTATTGACGAACTTTCCGACGGGAATATTGAGACGTACGCTGAGTGCTCCGTTGGGAGCACCCGCTTCCTGTTCTTCCTCACTGAGTTCGAGTGATCCATAGTAGTCTACGCCAAGCTCTGCGTCGATGACATGGATGGAAGTGTCGTGCTTTAACAGTGCAGTGAGTTTTTCTCCTTCGAGTGTCATGGTGTCTGTCCTTTCTGTCGTTCATTCCATTAGTATATCGGAATGGGGCTATGCTGACATAAGGGAGACGCTGATAAAATCGGCACGACCGTCCTGACGTGTTTTTGTCCATGCTTCGGGCGAAACCTCTGCAGCAATCGGACGCCCTGTATTTTGTAAGATACTTTTCATGCTTTGACTTTGATGTAGGTTCAAGCTATAATAATCATGGAAGTATAGGAAACACTGATAAAATGAAGTCCCTTAGATTGGCGTAGATTTTTCGTCCGAACGAGGTGGAAAACCGGACGCATAGCAAAGGCTATGTGGAGGATTTTTCGCCGAAGTGCGGACAAAAAAGATGCGTCAAGATGAGGCGGCTGAATTTATCAGTGCTTCCTTTATCCCCATTTGGTAGGGGGATGGGAGCGCGGTCGTAACTCCGTGGATGGGGACGCGCGCACCATGACAAAGGGAATGGGTGAGTGCCATGGCAATGAAGATAGACAGCACGATTTCGCAGAGTGCGTCCATGACGATGCCGCGTGCGGCAAGTGATGTGGGCGTGCGGGGTGCAGCGGCGGATTTCGGTACGGAGCTGGCAGATCAAAAGTCCTCCATGTCGCGTGAGGCGATGGATCGACTGCTCGAAAAGATCGACGAGCAGGGCGCGCGGCTCTCGAAGTCTCCGACCTATGAGGAGCTGCGCTCCTATCGTGCGCTCATACAGAGCTTTATCGGCGAGGCCGTCGATGGCATGTACGAGCTGCATACGCAGGCAGGCTGGGATCGGCTCGGCCGGCAGAAGGTCTATACCTCTGTGCGCAAAATCGACAAGAAGCTCGAGGAGATGGCGGAGAAGATACGCCTCGGACAGGCGGATCAGCTGAGCATCATTGCGAGCCACGACGCCATACGCGGGCTGCTCGTCGATCTCTATATGTGATGGCAAAGGCAAAGGAAATCCCCGTCGCCGCAGAGGAGCGTGAGCCGTTCCCCCGCGACTGGTCGGACATCCGCGGTCATGCGGAGGTCATCGCCCGCCTGCGTCATCTCGCGGCGGACGGACGCCTGCCGCACGCCCTGATGTTCACGGGGACGGAGGGGGTCGGCAAACGCCGCACGGCACGCGTACTCGCACGGACACTGCTCTGCACGGCAGGGGGAGATGCGCCCTGCGGGCACTGCGACTCCTGCCGCATCATGGCGGCGGGCGTGCATCCCGACTACTTCGAGGTGAGCCCTGAGTCGCGCGGCAAGAGCGCGGCAATGATCCGTGCCGATGCGGTGCGCGACATCCTCATCGCGGCGAGTGAGTCGCCGCGGCGTGCGGAGCGCCGCATCATCCTCATCGACGATGTGCACTGCATGAATGAGGTTGCGGCGAACCGCCTGCTTAAGACGCTTGAGGAGCCACCCGCGACGGTGCTCTTTCTGCTCGTGACGAGCGCATGGGATGCCGTCCTGCCGACCATTCGCTCCCGTGTGGTGCGTATTGCCTTCGGCACCGTACCGCGTGCGGAGATCACCGCGGAGCTGCAGGGGCGCGGCATAGCGGATGCAGAGACCATCGCCGCCCTCGCGGACGGCAGCATCGGGCGTGCCGAGCGGCTCGCGGCGGAGGGACTCTCCCTGCGCGACGATGCGCTCGCCTTTCTCACCTCCCTCAGCGCGCTGCGCGTCGAGGAGCTGTGGACGCGCGCGGAGGAGCTTGGCGCGCGTCCCTATGAGGAGCGCAGTGCGTGGCTCGGCTACCTGCAAATGGCGCTGCGCGACCTGCTCGTCCTGCGTGAGGATGCGGGCGCGGAGCTGTACCACGGAGATCGCCGCGCCGACCTGACGTCACTCCTCCCAGCGATGCCGCGGCCGCGTGTCCTCGCGCTGATGGAGGAGGCGGGGACGCTCCTGCGCCGCTTCGGTGCGAATGTGAACCCTGCCTTGCAGGCGGAGGCGTTCTTTCTGCGTGCACGGCAGGCAGCGCAGGATTGAGATGAAGAATACCTAGGAGGAACACTTGCAAACGGTTGTTGGTGTCCGCTTCAAGTCGGCGGGCAAAATCTATACATTTGGACAGGGACAGCTCTCGCTCGCCGAGGGCGACTACGTCATCGTGGAGACCACGCGCGGCATGGAGTGCGGCAAAGTCGTCGTCGCACCCCACGATGTCCCCGATGAGGCAGTCCCGCCGCATCTGCGTGTCGTACATCGTCTCGCCGATGCCTCCGACCGCGCCCGCGTCGAGGAGAACCGCGCGCGTGAGATCGAGGCACGCACGGTCTGTGAGGAGAAGATTCGGCAGCTCGGGCTCAAGATGAAACTCGTGAGCGTCGAGCTGACCTTTGACCTCTCCAAGATGCTCTTTTACTTCACGGCGGACGGACGTGTGGACTTTCGTCAGCTCGTGCGTGAACTGGCGGGCGTCTTCCGCACGCGCATCGAGCTGCGCCAGATCGGCGTGCGCGACGAGGCAAAAATGATGGGCGGCATGGGCTGCTGTGGGCGACCGCTCTGCTGTGCCACCTTCCTTGACGACTTCGTTCCCGTCTCCATCCGCATGGCGAAGGAACAGAACCTCTCCCTCAACCCGACGAAGATCTCGGGGATCTGCGGACGGCTCATGTGCTGCCTGAAATACGAGAGCGAGGGCTACGGCTGCGGCGGTTGTATGCGCATGAAAAAGAAAGAGGAGTATGTCCCCGCGCAGAACGATCGCGTCGTTGCCGACGATGGCGAGGGACGTGTCGTCTCGGTGCATGAGCAGCGACGGACGGCGACCATCCTCCTCGACGACGGCAAGACACTCGTCTCCGCATGGGAGGACATCGTCCGTGTGGAGGAGGAGGACGAGGGCACAATGCGTCCCATGCTCGCCGCACGCGCAGAGCGCCCGCCGCGTGAGCGCGGCGAGCGCAGGCAGCGTCCCGGGAGTCGCCGCCGTGAGCGCGGCGAACGCGGAGAGCGCAGTGATCGCCCGCCGCGTCCATCGGCGAAAGGAGAGGGGGGGAAGCGGCGACCGCAGAGCGGACGTCGTTCCCGCCCGCAGCAGCACGCGCCTCGCCCGAACAGCTCCTCGGATGAGTGAGCTGCGGCACCCGCAGGAGCGGCTGGACGATCTCTGTACGGGCGGACGGCGCATCATCCAGCGCACGGATCGGTTCTGCTTCTCCATGGACGCCGTCCTTCTCGCACACTTTCCGACACTCACGGGGCGCGAGCGCGTACTCGACCTCGGTACGGGAACGGGCATCATCCCGCTCCTCATCGCTGACCATGCGGCGGCAGTGACGGCGGTCGAGATCGACCCCGTACAGGCGGAGCTCGCCGCACGCAATGCGGCACTGAACGGATGCACGGAGAAAATCACCGTGCGGGAGGGCGACTATCGCGACCCTGCCGCACTTTTTTCGTCTGCGGCATACGATATCGTCTTTGCGAATCCGCCCTACCGCCCCGTCGGGCGCGGCGCACTCAGCATGGGCGCACGAGCAGCGGCACGGCATGAGCTCACGGCGACGCTCGCGGACGTCATCCATGCGGCGGCGTTTGCCCTGCGCCATGGCGGCAGACTGGCGATGGTACACCTCCCCGAACGGCTCGGCGAGATCATCCCCGCGCTCCGTGCGGCGGGGCTTGCCATGAAGCGTCTGCGCATGGTACAGCCGCGCGCCGACCGCCCGCCGAACCTCCTCCTCATGGAGGCTGTGCGCGGCGCATCGCCCGCAGGAATGCGTCACGAGCCGGCACTCATCGTCCGCGATGCGGAGGGACACTACACGGACGAGATTCGCGCCATCTACGGGCAGGAGATGTGAGCGACGGAGAGCATACGCTCCCCATAGGAAAAGAGCTGTTGTACGAAGGTGCCTTGTCTTCGTACAACAGCTCTTTGCATGGGGAAAGATTACTTCTTCCCCTCTGCCTTTGCCATAAACTTCTGGACGGCAACGGCAAAGCGCGTGTGCGTTCCTACGCCGATCTCCTCGCGTGCGTCGTATGCTGTGACCTTCAGCGTGACGGCGCGTCCGTCCACCGCCGTCACCTCGGCGACAGCGCGCACGTCAAGCCCCACGGGGGTCGCTGCCTTGTGCTGGATCGCGATCTCGGTGCCGACCGTCGTCCACCCCTCGGGGCATCCCGCCGCACACAGCTCCGCCGCCGCACGCTCCATCAGTGCCGCCATTGCGGGTGTTGCGTAGACGGGGAGTGAGCCGCTCCCGACTGCTGCCGCCGTATTCTCCTCCGTGACCGTGCCGCGCACCTCATGCGATGCACCGACGTGAATTTTTTCGTTGAACTCCATAGCGAACCTCTCTTTCTGCACGATGATTTTCATTATAATCATCTACGCTGTCGTTGTCGATAGGAAAAGAACACTATGGCGAACAGGATGTCGAAGATTAAAAATAGATATACAATAACAAGACGCCCGTTAGGAAAAGCCTTGCTATATAAAAATATTCGGTGTATAATTCAAAGTTAAGGGAGTGGACTTAGTCCGACCATGGGAAGCACTGATAAATTCAGCCACGCCATCTTGACGTATCTTTTTTGCCCGCACTTCGGCGGAAAATCCTCCACAGAGCACCACTCTGCGTCCGGTTTTCCACCTCGTTCGGACGAAAAATCTACGCCAATCTGACGGACTTCATTTTATCAGCGATTCCCTAGATGAAAGTAACAGAACGTACGTTTACTATGTCGGTCGAAGTGTTTTATGAGGAGGAACTGTGATGACAGGATTGAAGGATCGGCAGAGACTGGCGCTCTATGTAGCGCTCGGTCTCTCCGCAGGAAGCGGGCTCACGCTCGACGCATCGACGGCGTATGCGAATGATTTGACCATTCCGGCGGATACGACAACACAGTACGCGAACGGCGTCGATATGGGGGCAACCAACGACAATAAACTCACCATCGGTGCGACAGGCGGTGATCCGACAGATACTGCCACACCAATGGAGCATCCTGTCATTGGCAAGGACGTCGTCGGTGGCATCGCGAATGACGCACACGGGAACGATATTATCATCGAAAGCATCAAGGCCGTCGATGCGGGCTACGGTCGTGTCTACGGCGCGCGTGCGGAAGGGACAGTCGAAGATAACCACATCCAGTTTCATGGCGGCGTGGTCAATGAGCTGATCGGCGCAGAGAGCACCTCAACCGGTACTGCGGGCACACATGGTGCACAGCGCAATACTGTTACTGTCACGGGTGGTAAGGTTCAAGGCAATGTGACCGGCGGTATCGGCGGTACGTATTCCAGTGTCAATCATAACATCGTATCGATCTCAAACGGCACGATTGACGGTCAGGTCAATGGCGGTGCGGGCGGCGATAATGCCACTGTCACCGGCAACGAAGCTACCATTTCGGGTGGCAATCTGACGACCGTCAACGGCGGTATCGGCAAGAATGGCTCGACGGTCAACGATAATACCGTCACCGTCACGGGCGGTATCTTTGGAGCGGGCAGCAGGATTGTCGGCGGCGAAACGGGAACGACCTCTACAAAATCGAATGCGAATAAGATCATCCTCGGCTCGGAGGAGGGTGTGTATACGGCACAGCTGGATCACACTGAAATCTGGGGCTCCCGTTACGATACGGCTGGTGTGATTGCAGGAAGTAACGTTGACGAGCGCATCAAGGAAAATACGCTCACCGTCAACGCACAGAATGTCGCCGTCGATAAGGTACGCAACTTCGAGAAGTATAAGTTCAATCTGAATAAGGGCGTGGACGAAAACGCCACCATGCTGACGGTTGCGGACACCGATGGTTTTGGTACAGGAGCAAATGTAGCGTGGAGCAACATTGAGTTCAGTGCTAAGAATTGGACGGATGTCAAAAACGGAGACGGTTCGCATACACATTATGGCAAGAGTGGCGTTCAGACGCTTATCCAGACGTCGGACGGGAATCAACATCTAGTGATTCATAACGAAACGGCTTCACCGCTGACCCGCACGGGGGTGAGCGGGGATTTTGAGTACAAACTCGCGACGGATAATGCTGCTGCTGTGGCGACGGCAGGTGGGTCTGTTTCGGTTGCGAGTGTGACGGCGACCGTAAACCGCATCCAGAATGCAAACGCCGTCTATGATGCAACGGGACGCCGTCCCGCTGATGCAGACAATGCTGTGCGCGGCGGCTACTCCGAATACGGTCATGATGTGACGAAGAACACGCTGAAAGTCACCAATCTCCCATCGACGGGACTGACTGCTGCCTATGGCGGTGAGGTCGCGGGGCTTGCGGGAGAGGTGTTCGGGAACTATCTCTTCGTTACGGGGACGAATGATCATGAAAGCCCCTCTGTAACACAGACACTGACGAATGCCTACGGCGGCGCCATTATGAATGCCAATAATGCGGGTGCGGTTGGCAGCTCTGAGGAAGATCGAGGAAATCGCGTAGCCGTCAGCGGTGGGCAGGTGACGAATGTCTACGGCGGCTACACGGTGGGTGCGGGCAACGTGCAGGGAAATGCGGTATATGTTGCAGGTGGTACGGTGACAGATGCCTACGGCGGTGCTTCGAGTGGCAACGGTACGGTTACTGGAAATGTCGTTGCACTAACTGGCGGCACAACGGGCAATGCTTATGGCGGCTATGCATCGGGCGGCGCGGCAGTCACGGACAACAGCGTTCGGGTTGAGGGTGGCACAGCGACGGGCACCCTCTACGGCGCAAAGACGACGAGCGGCAATGCGGACGATAACAAGGTGTTTGTTCGCAGTGGAACAGTGAAAAATGTTATTGGCGCAGAGACAACGACGGGGAATGTCAGTGGCAGCCGTGTGTTTATCACAGGCGGTACGATTGGCACACCTGCGGCATCCCCTACGCCTGCGGTGGCTGGCAGCGTTAGGGGGGCACAGAGCGCCGATGGCAACGTTGATGGTAACTCCGTCACCATCACGGGCGGCACGATCGTTGGTGCAGTCTATGGCGGCGCAGCAACGGGCAGTGGCAATGTGACGAACAATGCGGTCAACCTCGGCAATGAGGATAATCACAACCTCCGCAATGCGAATCTTACGGCTGCCGATCTCATCGGCAGCGTAAAAGGAAGCGGCACGGCGTCGGGGAATGCGCTCAATGTCTATGCAAAGAATGCAAATGTCAACACCGTCAGTGCCTTTGATACCCATCACTTCATCCTTGATCGTGCGATTACTGATGGCGCAACCATGCTGTCGATCGCGGAGGGCGGCTTCGGTCGGGAGATCGACTGGAATAGCGTCGTGGTTGACAACGAGCCTACCATGATGAAGGACGGCAACCCAGGCGGCAGAGTTACGCTTGCAGCGGGAACCACGGCAGACCCATTGAAGATTGCGGGCTATGCGAAACGCGATACGTCGGTGGGCAATATCGAGCACGTTGTTGAGTTGGAGAACCCGACGGAGTCGTCGGCAGGACATTTCGAGGCAGAGAAGCTGCTCCTCACCTATGCGAAGTTCAAAGACAATACGTGGACGTATGGCGGCGCAGAGACCAGCCCGACGAGTGAGTTGAACGAGGTGTTCGGCGGTATCTCCTATATGGGGCATACGACGGATACCAACGTGCTCACAGTGACAGCTGTTCCTGATGGTGGACTTGTGGCGGCATACGGCGGCAAGACGGCTGCAGGTGTGGCGAACTCCACGAATAACCACGTCAACGTGATAGGTACGCATCCACAGACTGTAGGGATGACCGGTGGCATCAAGAAGGTTTACGGCGGCTACACCGTCTCTGACTATGCCGAAAACACAGACGGAACTGCCACTGCAGGTGTCGCCGCAGGAAATGAAGCTGTTGTCTACGATGGAACGGTGTCCGAAGGTCTTTATGGCGGCTACGCTAAGGGCGATAAGGGCAAGGCGCGGAGCAACAAGGCGATTGTTGGCGGCGGCAGCGTCACGAATGTCTACGGCGGCATTGCCACGGAGAATGGCGGCGAGGCGACCGAAAACAAAGCCGAGATCTACGGCGGTACGGTGACGGATGTCTACGGCGGTGCTGTGGACAAGGTGGATGCTGCGGCGACGAAGAACACAGTTCAGGTGCGCGGCGGTAAGGTGACGGGCGAGATTGCAGGTGCACGTGCGGTATACGATACGACACCTACGGCAACGCATACGCTCTCGAACGGAAATCATGTAATGCTCGGCGCGGAGGAGCCGACCCGCGCGTTGCCCATGAACGTTGCAGACGCGTCCATCTACGGGACGGACTACCGTGACGTGACGCCTGCAGTAACAGGAACACCGGCACTGACCTTTGACAGCGCCAGCGACCAGATCAAAGATAACGAGCTGACCGTCACGACGACGGGGGTATCTGCGAAGAAGGTTCGCAATTTCGATTCGTACACCTTTGTCCTCGGCGACAATTTCGAGAACAAAGATACGATGCTCACGCTCACCGAGGCGGGCGGATTTGGTACAGCCTCGAATGTAGCATCGAATCCTGCTGTGAAGGTTGACTGGACGAAAGTCAAGGCAAATACCTCCAAGCTGACCGATCGGCGTGGCGGGGGCATCCACGGCAGAAATACCTTCACACTGATGCAGGAAGCCGTACCGGGCACAGGAACAGCGATCACCTATCCCAACGATCTCGCCTTCGCGAACTATACAGATACGGCAGGGATCGCAGAGATCGACCGCGTCTACGAGAAAAAGATGACGGCAGATGGCACATCCGTTGCAGGCTCGACGGATAGGTCGGCAAACAAGGTACTGCTTGAACTGAACCGTTTCCGCAACGATGAGGTGACCCATAAAGGAACGGAGGTACAGACGCCCGACGAGGTATACGGCGGCTACTCCGGCTACGATCATACGGAGAAGGACAAGGACGGGCATGATATCACTGTCGGCACGACAACCGAGAGCAATATATTGAACATCGAGGGCATCGCCAACGGAACAACGCTCAAGGCGTATGGCGGCTATACAGGAGGAGCACAAGGAGGCTCAAAGGATAACACCGTTCATATCCATCTGGAGGAGCTGCCGAACAATGTGGCGTCGGGCGATCTGGACTCTGTCTATGGCGGCTATGCAGAAGGTGCGAGCGCAGGGGCAGTAAGCGGGAATATCGTGACCTTCTCCCAGGGCGCAACACTCCATGATCTGATGGGCGGCTATCTTAAGAGTACAACGAGTACGTCGGATGTCTCAGGGAATAAGGTGTTCATCGCGGGAGGCGCGTTCAACAATGCTGTCGCCACGGATCCTGCCCCGCGCATTTACGGCGGTGCTACGGATGGCTCCGGTACGGCGACCCAGAACGTTCTGCAGATCACGGGCGGGACGATAGGTAATGCAACACATGCAGCGGATGTCGTCGGCGGACGCTCGGCGACGGGGGCGGCAGTGGATAATCATGTCTTCCTTGGCTCTGCCGAGCCGGGGGCAACACCCACTGCACCGACACTGAAGGGCAATGTAACGGGCGGATACGGCGCGACGGCAACAGACAATACCGTCGAGGTTCTCGCTGGTACGCTCGATGGCACGATCTACGGCGCCTATGCGACGACGGCAGGAACACCGGCAACGACGGGGGTATCGCCGACGGCGGAGGTCGCTGCCCTGCGCAACAACAAGGTAACGCTCCGTGATGGCGTCACCGTTACGGGGAATGTCTACGGTGCCTATGCTGCGGCAAATGCGTCGAACATGACGGCAGCGACAGACAGCAATACGATTGACCTCTACAAGGCTGTGATTGACGGAACGCTCTATGGCGGCATGGCGCAGGATGCGACAGGAAATAATGTCGTCAGCGGCAAGAATAATACGCTCGCGGTCCATGCGCGCGGTGCAAAGGCAGACGACTTTGTCGGTGTGCAGAATCTCCATTTCTACGTCCCTGAGGGAACGACGGCGGCAGATAAGGAGACGATGCTGACACTGGATAATGTCGCCGCTCCCGCCGGTGCCGCAGCAGCAACACCGACCACGAAGGATCTCAGCCATGTCAACATCGGCGTTGCTCTTGCAGGCAATCGCCCGAGCCTCAAGGTTGGCGACGCGGTCAGCCTGATGAAGGCGTACGAAGGCAACACGACCGACGCGGCACACGCCGTGGCGATCACCTCGGATACGCCACTCGTCAACAAGACGACGGGCATGCAGGGGGTCAGCCTGCGCTACAACTTCGATCTGCTGACGCGCGAGGCGGAGGCGGGCTCCGGCAAGAACAACGAGCTCTATGCGACGGTCACGTCCGCATCGGTCAACCCCGATACGAAGTCGCTTGCCGAGACGCGTGCGGCATCGCTTGCGTTCCTGACCAGCGGTTCCGATCTCCTGACGGATGCTGCGATGACGGCGGCGATGGAGGCTGCGGCAGCGCCTGCCTCCGAGTCGCAGGCAGGACGCGCCCGTGTCGACGGCGCACCGAAGGAGTACCGTATGTGGGCGGTGCAGAATGTCTCGTCCATGCGCCTTAACTCCGGTTCGCACGTCGATGCAAAGGGCTGGGGGCTCAACCTTGGCTTTGCAAAGCAGCGTGTGGCGGGACGCAATACGCTCACCTATGGTCCGTTCGTCGAGTACGGCAAGGGCTCGTACGATTCCTATCTGGACGATGGCCTGCACGGCAGCGGCAACATGGACTATCTCGGCGTGGGCGTTATGGCAAAGTCGCAGAGCGAAAACGGTTCGTACGTTGAGGGCAGTGTCCGCGTCGGCCGCGTAAAGAGCGACTATGCCGGCACCATCGACAATACGCATACGACGTACGACAGCAGCAGCACCTACTACGCCGGACATCTCGGTGTCGGACAGGAGAAGCAGCTGAAGAACGGCAATACGATTGAGACGTACGCAAAGTACTTCTTCACGCATCAGGGCGGCGATACGGCGAAGCTCTCGACGGGCGAGGTCTATGACTTTGACGCGGCAGATTCGCACCGCATCCGCTTCGGTACGCGCTACACCTCGAAGAAGGGCGATGGATCGTTCTACACGGGGCTTGCCTATGAGTACGAGTTCGGCAACGATATTGCAGCCTCCTTTGAGGGCTACAATACGCCGAGCCCGAGCCTCACGGGCGGCACGGGCATCCTCGAGCTGGGCTATCGCTTTACCCCGCAGAATGGCCGTGCAACGTACGGCATCCAGCTGATGGGTATGACGGGCAAGCGTCGGGGTATCTCCGGCGGTGTCCAGATGCACTGGGCGTTCTAATACGTTAAACAATATCGACACAATAAACGAGGGGCTGTTGCACGAAACGCTCGTGCAGCAGCCTCAATTTTGTTGCAAAAAAAC
>CAUTTS010000048.1:0-19465 GCA_963541465.1 uncultured Selenomonas sp. | reverse complement strand
TGAAAAGAGGGCTGCTGTACGAAGACAAATTTGCCTTCGTGCAACAGCCCCTTTTGCTATGCCGAGAAGCCTTGTTCCATGCGGCTTCCAAGGCGTACTCGATTAACGATAGGCAGGGGGGTGCAAGGGGGTGCATCGTTAAATGGGTATAGGGGGTGCATCGTTAGATTGTATCAAAATTAGGGGTAAGACGGAACTCCTTATAACGATTATGTCCAGCCTGGCTCAGGAGGAGAGCCGCAGCATCTCGGAGAACACCACATGGGGCAAGCGCAAGCAGTTTGCCGAGGGCAAAACCAGTGTGGGCTACAGTGCCTTTCTCGGCTATGACAAGGATTTCAAAATCAACGAAGAACAGGCGAAAATTGTGCGGCTCATCTATAAGCTCTTCCTTGGCGGGCGATCCTTCTATGCTATCACCAAGGAGTTGGAGAAGCGGGGAATCAAATCCCCGTCGGGAAAGGACAAGTGGTATATTTCCACGGTGCGCTCCATCCTCACGAATGAGAAGTACCGTGGCGATGCGCTGATCCAGAAGGAGTATACGGCAGACTTCCTCGATAAGACGAGACGGAAGAACATGGGCGAGATTCCGCAGTATTATGTGGAGGAACATCACGAGGCCATTATTCCACCAGACTTGTTCGACTTTGTGCAATCGGAGATAAAACGCAGAGAGCAGAACGGCAAGCACAGCGGCGTGAGTATCTTTGCGAATAAAATCAAATGCGGCTGCTGCGGCGGTTGGTACGGTGCGAAGGTCTGGCACTCCATGGATAAGTACCGCAGAGTCATCTACCGCTGCAACAAGAAATATGCGCGCAAGGGAAAGCCGTGCAGCACGAGGCATTTGACGGAAGATGAAATCAAACAGATTTTCGCCAAGGCACTGAACTCCTTGATGGAGGTCAAAGAGAAGGTGATTGGGGAACTTCGGTCATTGATTGACGACATTTGCCTCCATTTTTTCAGCACCACATTTTCATTGCTTTTTTGCTCATGACCTCGTATAATGATAGAAAAGAAAGTGAGTGTTGATGCACTCTTCTCTATAATTGCCTTTTAAGAGGTCCTGTGAGGCCTTAAGGGAGTTTTCAATGAAATATGCGACGCGGTCATTCGAGTTTATTTTGTATACAAAGCTTTCTTATGCCTTTCTTTCGGCGTGAGAAGGCTTTTTTGTTGAAAGGGGATGCACATGGGACAGGAGTTATCGCTCAAAGGACGTGATGTGCTCGGTCTGGAGGATTTTTCCGCCGAGGAGATCCGTCTGGTTCTCAGTACGGCACGCGAGATGAAGAATATCGTCGGGCGTGACATCAAGAAGGTGCCCGCACTGCGCGGCAAGGCGATTGTGACACTTTTTTACGAGCCGAGCACACGGACGCGGACGTCATTTGAACTGGCGGGAAAGTATCTGGGTGCCGATGTGGTGAACATCACGGCGAGCGCATCGAGCATCGTGAAAGGGGAGAGCCTGCGCGACACGCTCTATACGATCGAGGCGATGGGCGTGGATGCCATTGTCATGCGGCATAAAGCTGAGGGCGCGGCTGCCTATGCCGCCAAGGCGGTTTCTCCCGTCATCATCAATGCGGGGGACGGCGCTCATGCGCATCCCTCACAGGGGCTGCTTAACCTCTATACGATTGAGGAAAACAAGGGGAAACTCGCGGGTCTGAAGGTTGCCATACTCGGTGATGTTCTGCACAGCCGCGTGGCGCGATCTGACATTCAGGGCATGCGAAAGATGGGGATGGATGTCCATATCGCGGGACCGCGCACCCTCCTGCCGCGCTTTCTGTGTGAGGAGGAGGGCGTCACGATCCATGACCGCGTGGAGGATGCTCTTGAGGGGGCTGACGTGGTCGAGGTGCTCCGTATACAGCTCGAGCGCATGAAGGGAGGGCTGTTCCCGTCGACGCGTGAGTATGCGCGCATCTACGGGCTCAGTGAGGAGCGGCTCGCACTGGCGAAGGCGGATGCTCTCGTGCTGCATCCCGGTCCGATGAATAAGGGATGGGAGATCTCTGAGTCCGTCGCCTACGGCGTACAGTCGCGGATCCAGGAGGAGGTCAAAAACGGGGTCGCCGTGCGGATGGCGCTCTTTACACTGGTATTGATGGGAGGGAAGGCCTGAATGCGAGCGTTGCTGCTGAAAGGGGGACGGGTGATTGATCCCGCCTCCAAACGAAATGAAGTTGCCGATGTCCTCGTCGAGGACGGTGTGATTCGCGCCGTTGGCGCCAATCTTACTGCAGACGGTGCAGAGCTTTACGATGCTGCGGGAAAGGTAGTTGTGCCCGGTCTGATCGATATGCACACGCATTTTCGCGAGCCCGGTCAGGAGGCAAAGGAGGATTTTGCCTCCGGCTCGCGCGCCGCAGCGGCAGGGGGATATACGACGATTGCGACGATGCCGAACACGCGCCCTGTCGTCGATACGGCGGCACTGGTGACGAGTCTGCAGAAGCGCGCCGAAGAGGCGGCGGTCATGCACATCCGCATCATCGGTGCTGTGACGAAGAATCAGGAGGGCAAAGAGCTGGCAGAGCTCGGCGATATGGTTGAGGCAGGGGCGGTCGCCTTCTCGGACGATGGCCATTTCGACCCGTCGGCAAAGGTTCTCCTCAGTGCATACGACTATCTTGCGCCGTTTGATAAGGCGATCATCAATCATGAGGAAGATACCTCTCTCGTAGAGGAGGGCGCAATGAATGAGGGGCATCGCAGTGCGATGCTCGGCATCAAGGGTCGTCCTATTGTCGCCGAGGATATTGCCGTTGCGCGCGACATCATGCTCGCCGAGTATGCGGGTGCGCATGTCCACGTCGCCCACATCAGCTCGGCACGTGCCGTCCAGCTGGTGCGCGAGGCAAAGGCACGCGGTGTACACGTGACGACGGAGGTTACGCCACATCATCTCACAATGACGGAGGACTGTGTCGATCCAACGGACAGCTCGACAAAGGTCAATCCGCCGCTGCGGACGAAAAAAGACACAGCGGCCATGCTGACGGGTCTGCTCGATGGGACGATTGATATGGTCGTAACGGATCATTCACCGCACGCACGCGAGGAAAAGGATCGCGAGTACATCTATGCACCGAGCGGTTTCCCGGGGCTTGAGACGGCACTCGGCGTGCTCATGACGGAGCTGGTTCACACGGGGAAGCTCCCGCTTGAGACGCTGATCGAGCGCATGACCTATGCGCCTGCGCGCGTCTTTCATCTCGATGCAGGGACGCTGCGCGAGGGGGCACCGGCGGATGTGACGGTCATTGATCCGGACTGTGTCTGGACGGTGGACGAGAAAAAGTTCTACACGCGGGGAAGCCACTCGCCGTTTGTTGGACGGGAACTTCGAGGAAAGGCTGTGCTGACGGTCGTGGACGGGAGTATTGTGATGAAGGACGGAGTCATAACAATATGAGAGGAAAACTGATTTTGGAGGACGGTTCGGCCTATACGGGAGAGCTGCTGGATGGCAGCGCAAAGACGGTGGGGGAGGTTGTCTTTACGACGACCATGACGGGGTATCAGGAAAGTCTGACCGACCCATCGTTCTGTGGACAGATTCTCACGATGACCTACCCGCTGATTGGAAACTATGGTACGGCAGAGAAATTTATGCAGTCCCGCCGCCCCTTTGTGCGCGGCTTTGTCATCGGTGAGCTCTGCGATGCGCCGAACAATTGGCAGTCTGAGAAGAGCTTGATTGATTTTCTCACGCAGAACAAGGTTCCGTGCCTTTATAACGTAGATACGCGAGCGGTGACGCGCCATATCCGTGCTGCGGGCTCGATGAAGGGCGTGATCGTCTCCGACGGTACGGAGCCGGATGAGATCGCTGCACTGCAGGCGGAGGAGCTGCCGCGCGATCTTGTGGCGATGGTCACAACGCCCGAAGTCTATGTCATGGAGACGGATCAGGAGGACGCGCCGCATATTGCCGCGTTGGACTTCGGTGTCAAGCGCAGCATTTTAGAAAATATCAACCGCCTTGGTGCGAAGATCACGGTACTGCCTGCGTATACGAGTGCCGAGGAGGTGCTCGCGCTGAATCCCGACGGCATTTTTTTGTCCAACGGACCGGGAGACCCGCAGGATGTGCCTGAGATCGTCGCGGAGATTCAGAAGATGGCGGGAAAGAAGCCGATCTTTGGCATCTGCCTCGGACATCAGCTGCTCGCGCTCGCCTTTGGCGCAAAGACCTATAAGATGAAGTTTGGTCATCGCGGCGGCAATCAGCCCGTTAAGAATCTGCGGATGAACCGCGTACACATCTCGGCGCAGAATCACGGCTATGCGGTTGATCCCGCCTCGCTCGAGGGGACACCGCTCGTCATTACGCATACGAACGTCAACGATGATACAGTCGAGGGGCTGCGGCACACGTCGCTGCCGATCTTTTCGGTGCAGTACCATCCCGAGGCTGCGCCGGGCCCCGACGATAATATGTATCTCTTTGATGAGTTCTGGGCACTGATGAAGGGGGAGTGAGAGGATGCCACGTAAGGAAAATATCAATAAAGTCATGGTGATTGGCTCCGGCCCCATCATCATCGGACAGGCCGCAGAGTTTGACTATGCCGGTTCACAGGCCTGCCGTGCATTGAAGGAAGACGGGCTGGAGGTTGTTCTCGTCAACAGCAACCCCGCCACCATCATGACGGACACCAATATCGCCGATCGTGTTTACATCGAGCCGCTGACGGTGGAGTTCCTGACGGAGATTATTGCCAAGGAGAAGCCGGATGGCCTTCTTGCTACGCTCGGCGGACAGGCGGGGCTGAACCTTGCCGTTCAGCTTGCAGAGAAGGGGGTTCTGGCGGAGTACGGTGTGGAGCTCCTCGGCACGTCTCTCGATGCCATCGAAAAGGCGGAGGATCGCGAGCGATTTAAGGAGACGATGGAGAAGCTCGGTGAGCCGATCCCGGAAAGCCTGATTGTCGAGGATGTCCACGCTGCTGTGGACTTTGCCAACACGATCGGCTACCCTGTCATCGTCCGTCCTGCCTATACCATGGGCGGTACGGGCGGCGGCATTGCGGAGAACGAGGAAGAGCTCATCGCCATCGTTATCAAGGGTCTGAACTACTCCATGATCGGGCAGGTGCTCATCGAGCGCAGTGTCGCGGGATGGAAGGAGATCGAGTTCGAGGTCATTCGTGACGGAAACGATAACTGCATTACCGTCTGCAGCATGGAGAATTTTGACCCTGTTGGTGTCCATACGGGCGACAGCATCGTTGTTGCGCCCGCACAGACGCTGACCGATCATGAGTATCAGATGCTGCGCAGTGCAAGTCTGCGGATCATCCGCGAGCTCGGCATTGAGGGCGGCTGCAACGCACAGTATGCGCTCGATACGAAGAGTGATCAGTACTACGTTATCGAGGTGAATCCGCGCGTCAGCCGTTCCTCGGCGCTCGCGTCAAAGGCAACGGGCTACCCGATTGCCAAGGTGTCGTCGAAGATCGCCATCGGCTATACGCTGGATGAGATCGTCAACGCGGTCACGAAGAAGACGAAGGCCTGCTTTGAGCCTGCCATTGACTACTGCGTGGTGAAGTTCCCGCGCTGGCCGTTCGACAAGTTCGTCTACGCGGACCATACGCTCGGCACGCAGATGAAGGCGACGGGCGAGGTCATGTCCATTGACCGCAGTTTTGAGGGGGCTATTCTCAAGGCGGCACGTTCCCTCGAGATCGGCGTGAACCGCCTCTATCTGGAACGCTTTGCCGACTGGGATGATGAACGTCTGGAAAAGCAGCTTGCCCTCATCAATGATGAGCGCATCTTCGTCATGGCGGAGGTGCTGCGCCGTGGCAAGCTGTCCGTGGACGACATCTCGTGCATCACGAAGGTGGACAAGTGGTTCATCCATAAGTTGAAACATATCGCCGATGTTGAGCGTCAGCTTGCGGAGGAGCCGATCACGCCGGAGCTTCTCGCCGCTGCAAAGTGGGTCGGCCTCGCCGATGTTTCCATCGCCGGGATCACGCAGAAGACGCGCGATGAGATCCGCACGATGCGCCGCAGCAACAATATTCTGCCGTGCTATAAGATGGTGGATACCTGTGCCGCTGAGTTCGAGGCGATGACGCCGTACTACTACTCCACCTTCCGCGGGACGGAGGACGAGGTCGCCGTATCGAACAAGAAAAAGGTGATTGTGCTCGGCTCGGGGCCGATTCGCATCGGTCAGGGCGTGGAGTTTGATTATTGCTCCGTACATTCTGTATGGGCACTGCGCGAGATGGGCATCGAAGCCATCATCATCAACAACAATCCGGAGACGGTCAGCACGGACTTTGACATCTCCGACCGGCTCTATTTTGAGCCGTTGACGGTGGAAGATGTGCTGAACATCGCCGACAAGGAGAAGCCGGACGGCATCATTGTCCAGTTCGGCGGACAGACGGCCATCAACCTTGCGGCGGAGCTGGAGCGCGCCGGTCTGCACGTCTATGGTACGTCCGTTGACGATATTGACCGTTCCGAGGATCGTGAGCGGTTCGATGAGGTTCTGACAGAGACGGAGATTTCACGCCCTGAGGGCATCAGCGTGACAAATCTCGATGACGCGGTCGCGGGTGCGGCACGCATCGGCTATCCCGTCATGGTTCGCCCCTCCTATGTGCTCGGCGGCCGTGCGATGGAGATCGTCTACAATGAGGAAGAACTGCGTGACTATATGAGCCGTGCCGTCAAGGTGACGCCGGATCATCCCGTGCTCGTGGATCGCTATATGCAGGGCACCGAGGTCGAGGTCGATGCCATCTCCGACGGTGTGGATGTCGTGATTCCGGGCGTCATGGAGCACATCGAGCGCGCCGGCGTTCACTCGGGCGACAGTATCGCGGTCTATCCGCCGCAGACCCTGTCTGCGCGCGTGATCTACACGATCATCGACTATACGAAGCGTCTTGCCGTCGCCCTGCACGTCAAAGGGCTGCTCAACATCCAGTTCGTCGTGGCGCATGACGAGGTGTTCATCATTGAGGTGAATCCGCGTTCGAGCCGCACCGTTCCATTCCTTTCGAAGATCACGAACGTCAATATGGTTCACGTTGCGACACAGGTCGCGATGGGGCATACGCTGAAGGAACTCGGCTTCCACTCGGGGCTTGTTCCGCCGCGTCCCTATGTCGCTGTCAAAGCCCCCGTGTTCTCCTTTGCCAAGATGACGGATGTCGACATCTCGCTTGGTCCTGAGATGAAGTCTACGGGCGAGGTCATGGGCATCGACTATCACTATGCCCGTGCGCTCTACAAGGCGATTGTCGGGTCGGGACTCAATGTGCCGACCAAGGGCTGCCTGCTCTTTACGGTGGCGGATAAGGATAAGGACGAGCTCAAGCAGCTCGCGAAGGCATTCTCTGAGTTCGATTTCGAGATCGCGGCGACGGAAGGCACAGCGAAGGTTATCGCGTCGCTCGGCATCGACGTCGAGGTCGTCGGCAAGGTGCATGAGCGCAGCACGGACATCATCGAGATGATCAAGAGCGGGCGCATCAGCATGGTCATCAACACGCTGACGCAGGGGAAGCACTCGGCACGTGACGGCTTCAAGATTCGCCGCGCGACGGTCGAGCACGGGATTGCATGCCTCACCTCGCTCGATACGGCTTGGGAGGTGCTCCGCGTCCTTGAGTTTATGCAGAAGCGGCGTCTCGTCTACGCACTTGCACTGCAGGACTATGTCGGCGGAGGGGATGATCTTGCCTAAGGTATGTGAGGATGCCCACGTTCTGCATCAGCGGAGTCCGATGGCGGGGGTCTGTGATCTGACGCTTTCTGCTCCGACGATTGCCCGCAGTGCACGGCCGGGCCAGTTCGTCGAGGTCGCTGTTCCGCATGGCGGAGCACTCCTGCGGCGTCCGCTCGGCATCGCGGAGACCTCTGCGGAGGCGGGGGAGATTCGCCTCATCTATCGCGTTGTCGGGCGTGGGACAGAGCTCCTCGCCGCGGCGGACGCGGGAGAGACGATCTCCGTACTCGGCCCTCTGGGGCATGGCTTTCATGTCACGTATCGACATCCGCTGCTTGTCGGAGGAGGGATGGGGCTAACCCCCCTTCTCTTTTTCGCGGCGACGCATGGAAGCTCCTCCGTGTTGATGGGTGGGCGGACGAAGGCGGAGCTCTTCTGGGAGGCGCTCTTCCGCCCCCATGTCCGCGCCGTTCACGCGACGACGGATGACGGTTCGTACGGGACGGAGGGCTTTGTGACAACGCTTCTGCCGGAGCTTTTGCAGGAGGGGGACTATGATGCTGTCGCCGTCTGCGGCCCGCCGATCATGATGGAGCGCGTCGCTCAGATGGCGGCGTCCTTTGGGCTGCCCTGTGAGGTGTCGTTGGAGCGCCGCATGGCGTGCGGCCTCGGGGCGTGCCTTTCCTGTGCCGTGGATACGCGCAGCGGACGCCGCAAGGTCTGCAAGGACGGCCCCGTGTTCTCTGCCGAGGAGGTGTACGGAAATGTCTCATAGCGCTGCGGCGCGGTATAACGCGCTGCTCTGCACCAATGTTGCAGGCATCGCGATGCGGACGCCTGTGCTTGCGGCGTCCGGGACGTTCGGCTTTGGCGAGGAGTTCGCGGATTTTGTCGATCTCGCGCGTCTCGGTGGCGTGATGGTCAAGGGGACGACGCTCCTCCCACGGCGTGGAAATGACGGGGTACGGATTGCGGAGACGCCGCAGGGGATGCTCAACTGCATTGGCCTTGAGAACCCCGGGGCAGACGTGTTTCTCCATGAAACGCTGCCGCGCATCGCGGAGTATGGCATGAACGTCATTGTCAATATCTCAGGCAGCTCCGTGGAGGACTATGCAGCACTCGCCGCACGGCTGAATGTCGCGGGCGTCGCAGCACTCGAGGTCAACATCTCCTGTCCGAACGTCAGGGAGGGCGGAATTGTCTTTGGCACGGATCCGCGTGCGGCGGCAGAGGTCGTGCGCGCGGTCTGCGCGGAGAGCAGACATCCCGTCATCGCCAAGCTGTCTCCGAATGTGACCAGTATCACGGAGATGGCTCTTGCTGTAGAAGATGCGGGCGCGGATGCCATATCCCTCATCAATACGCTCATCGGGATGCAGATTGATATACACCGCTGGCAGCCTGTTCTCGGCAATCGGACGGGCGGACTTTCCGGCCCTGCCGTAAAGCCGGTTGCTGTCCGTATGGTGTGGGAGGTGGCGCATGCCGTCCGTGTTCCCGTGATCGGTATGGGCGGGATTGCCTCGTGGCAGGATGCGGTGGAGTTCTTTCTTGCGGGAGCGTCTGCCGTCGCTGTCGGTACGGCGAACTTTGCCGATCCCGAAATTACGATGAAAATCTGTGACGGCCTTGGACAGTATCTGCACGATAAAAAGCTATCGAATATACAAGAACTTGTTGGAAAAGCATGGTAATCGATGTATTTTTCCAATAATTTTTAGAAAAATTTGATCCAAAATCGTCGCTTTGTTCCTATGAAATCGTTTCTTTCCGCATACTACAAGGCGTAGGGGCATTTTTGACACCTCTCCCCCAGATGTGGTATAATCTCCCCGTTGGTATGAGAGACCAAGACAATCGCGTCTGTATTTCAGCAGATGAGGAAAGTCCGAGCTCCATAGGGCAGTGTGCTGGATAACGTCCAGCGAGGGTGACCTCAGGGACAGTGCCATAGAAATTTAAACCGCCGACATTGTCGGTAAGGGTGGAAAGGTGCGGTAAGAGCGCACCAGCGGTCGGGTGACCGGCCGGCTTCGGTAAACCCCACATGGAGCAAGACCAAATAGGGAAGGATTTCCGGCGGCCCGTCGGCCTTCCGGGTAGCGTCGCTTGAGATGCCTGGCAACAGGTGTCCCAGATAAATGATTGTCACCGCCTTTTTGGGGGCGGAACAGAACTCGGCTTATTGGTTTCTCGTAGCCAATGTAATTGTACACTTGTGGAAGGAAGTGTTTGCTTGCGAAAGAAAATCAAGATTCTTGCGTTATCCGCTATGCTTCTCTGCTCCGCATCCATCGCGAGCGCAGAGTCATTCCAGATCGGTGATCAGGGAACGGATGTTGCCGAGATTCAAGGGCAGCTCTCCAATTATGGATACGATGTCGCTGCGGACGGTGATTTTGGTCCGGCAACGGCGGAGGCAGTCAAGGAGTTCCAAGCAGCACACGGCCTTGCTGTGGACGGTCTAGTGGGGCCGTCAACCTATGAGGCTCTTCTCGGAAAGGCGATGCCGCAGGTCAGCCGCGGCTCGAACTATTTCGTGCGCCGCATTGTTTCGGACTCCATGCAGTACCTCGGTGTGCCGTATTCGTTCGGCGGAACGACACCGGCAGGGTTCGACTGCTCCGGCTTTGTCCGCTACGTCTTTGCCAATGCAGGGATTTATCTCCCGCGTACGGCAGATGCGCAGTATGAGGTCGGCTATCCCGTCTCGTCAGCAGAGATGGTTCCCGGCGATCTCGTCTTTTTCTCCACGTATGACTATGGTCCGTCGCACGTCGGCATCTACCTCGGTGATGGCAACTTCATCAATGCCTCGTCGAGCCGTGGGGTCGCGATTGATAATCTGTACGGCGGCTATTGGGGCGCATGCTATATCGGTGCACGTCGCGTGATGTGATGATGCAGAATCTGAGAGGGGCTCAGCCCCTCTTTTTTGATAGGAGCGATTCGGATGGCAGATATTTTCTTACTCCTGCTCATCTTTCTGATGGTCTACTATGTCTTTGGCGATGAGCTGTTTCCACGATAATAGTATAGAAGATAGTTGCATTCTTTCCTAAATTTAGGTAAGATGAGGGGCGTGTAGAAGGTGGAAGATCGGTGGTATCTGGCGGCGCTTCTGCGCTGTCCGCAGGTGGGCAGCGTTCGTATGCAGCGGCTGCAAAAGGTATGTCCTGCGGCAAAGGATGTATGGTCGATGACCGCCGCAGAACTGCGTGCGACAGGAGCCCTCACGGATGCTGCTGCCGACGCACTTGCGCGGCACATACAGGGGGATCCTAACTTGCCGGAACGCATCGCGGAGGACTGCCGACGCGCTGATGTGTCGATGGTGACGATGGAGGATGAATGTTATCCGCTCGTTTTGCGCGAGATCTTTGACCCGCCGCTCGTGCTCTACTATTGCGGTACACTTCTGCCTGACGCACGGCGCATCGGCATCGTCGGTGCGCGCAAATTCTCTGGCTATGGGGAGGCTGCTGCACTCGAGTTTGCGGAGCATCTCGCGGCAGCGGGAGTCACTGTAGTCAGCGGTGCGGCGCGCGGGATCGACACACGTGCGCATCGCGGTGCAATGCGCGGCGGACGGACTGTTGCGGTTCTCGGCTGCGGCGTGGATGTTGCCTATCCGCCCGAGAACCGCCGCCTGTTGACGGAGATCGCTGCGGCGGGCGGGGCAGTCCTCTCCGAGTATGCCCCCGGGACACAGCCGCTGCCCATGTTCTTCCCTGCGCGCAACCGCATTATCAGCGGACTTGCGGAGGGGGTGCTCGTCGTTGAGGCGGCACGGCGCAGCGGCTCTCTGATCACCGCTGAGATGGCACTCAGCGAGGGCCGCGAAGTCTATGCGATTCCCGGCAGCATCTATTCGCCGCAGAGCGGCGGCTGCCATAACCTCATCCGTGCAGGAGCACGCCTTGTGGAATCTCCGCGTGAAATTCTCGAAGAGATGCACCTCGTGACACCACAGCGCCGATCTGCCCGCGCACAGCTGACGCCGGAAGAGGCACACGTCTATCAGGTGCTCTCCTTCGATCACGCGCTGACCATGGATGAAATCATCGACAGTCTGCCCGTGAGCACGACAACGAGCCTCCCGCTCCTTCTCCTGCAGATGCAGCTGAAGGGCGTTATTATAGAGAATGAAATGCACGCCTATCGGCGTGCCGAAAGGAACTGACGGATTGGCGACGCAAGCATCTGCCCGCAAGGCGAAAGCCGGCACAGCGAAGAAAACGAAGACAGCGAAAACGGCAGGAAAAAAACCACAGAAAAAAATTCTGGTGATTGTGGAGTCTCCTGCAAAGGCAAAGACCATCGAGCGACACCTCGGTAAACAGTATACTGTTCGTGCGTCGATGGGACATCTGCGCGATTTGCCGAAAAGTCAGTTCGGCATTGATGTGGAACATAACTTTGAGCCGAAATACATCAATGTGCGCGGCAAGGGTGACCTGATTCGTGCGCTTAAAAAAGAGGCAAAAGATGCCGATAAAATCTATCTGGCAAGCGATCCTGACCGCGAGGGGGAAGCAATCGCTTGGCATTTGGCGCACATTCTTGGCGTTGACCCTGCGACGGACTGCCGCATCGTCTTTCACGAGATCACGAAGCCCGCGATTGAGGAGGCGGTGCATCATCCGCGCCCCATTCACATGGCGCAGGTCGATGCCCAGCAGGCACGACGCATGCTGGACCGTATCGTCGGTTATCAGCTGTCACCGCTCCTCTGGCGTAAGGTGCGCAAGGGGCTTTCTGCCGGACGCGTCCAGTCGGTCACGGTACGTCTGATCTGTGACCGCGAGCGCGAGATCGAGGCCTTTCAGTCCGAGGAGTACTGGACGGTCGAGGCAAAGCTGAAAAAGGAGAAGCACGCCTTTATCGCCGAGGTGACCCATGCGCACGGCAAGAAGCTCGCTCTGCACAGTGAGGCAGAGACGAAGGCACTGACGGAGGATATTGCACAGCAGAAATTTTCCGTGCAGGAGGTCAAGCGCAGTGAGCGCAGGAAAAAAGCTGCGCCGCCCTTTACGACCAGTTCCCTGCAGCAGGATGCGGCACGCAAGCTTGGATTTACGTCAGGACGCACGATGATGATCGCCCAGCAGCTCTATGAGGGCGTCGTTCTGGGGCGTCACGGTGCGACCGGTCTCATCACCTATATGCGTACCGACTCGACGCGCATTTCAAATCTTGCCGTGGATGAGGCACGCAGTTTTCTCAGTGAGGAGTACGGGAAGGAGTATGTTCCGGCTCGTCCCAATGTCTACGCGATGGGGAAGAAGGCACAGGATGCGCACGAGGCAATCCGTCCGACGAGTATCCTGCGCACGCCCGCAGAGGTGGAGAACTACCTGAACCGCGATCAACTCCGTCTCTATACGCTCATCTGGCAGCGGTTTGCCGCAAGTCAGATGTCTGCCGCCGTCTACGACACCATCGCGGCACAGATTGCGGCAGGGGACTATCGCCTCCGCGCGCATGGATCAAAGTTGAAGTTCAAGGGCTATACCGCTGTCTACGTTGGGGCGGAAACAGCAAAGAAGGAGAAGGACACGCTCCTGCCCGACCTCGTGGATGGTGATCCCCTGACGCTGGGGGCGTTGAATCCCGAGCAGCACTTTACCGAGCCGCCGCCGCGCTACAACGACGCGTCGATCGTCAAGACCCTCGAGGAACTCGGGATCGGGCGTCCAAGTACGTACGCGCCCATCATCGAGACCATCCAGAAGCGCGGCTATGTGGAGCGTCGGGAAAAGCAGTTCCGTCCGACGGAGCTGGGCTTCATCGTTACGGATATGCTCGAGGAGCATTTCAAGAACATTGTCGATGTCAAGTTTACGGCGAATCTGGAGGGAGAACTGGACGGCGTCGCCGACGGGTCGCTCGACAAGAATGAGCTGCTCGGCAGCTTTTACAAACCATTTGAACAGACGCTGAAAAAGGCGGAGGATGCCATCGGTACAGTGGAACTCCCCGAGGAGGTCACCGATATCCCCTGCGATAAGTGCGGCCGCATGATGGTCGTCAAACAGGGGCGTTTTGGCAAGTTCCTTGCCTGCCCCGGTTTCCCCGAGTGCCGCAACGCAAAGCCGCTCCTGCGCGACACGGGCGTCGCGTGTCCCAAGTGCGGCGGGCGGATCGTCGAGCGAAAGAGCCGACGCGGGCGCGCGTTCTTCGGCTGTGACCGCTATCCCGAATGTGACTATACGACGTGGGATGAGCCCCAGAAGGAGACCTGCAAGACCTGCGGTGCCTTTATGCAGAAGCATCGCTACCGTACGGGTCGTGCCATCCTCTACTGCAGCAACGAGGCGTGCCCTTCGCGTATCGGCAGCCCCATCGAAAAGGAACTGGCGCGTCAGAAGAAGCGTGCACAGGAAGCCCTTGAAAAGACGAAGGAGACCGATGCTGCGGCAAAGGAGCCGGCAACGAAACGAAAGACAAGTGCGCGTAAGGGGACACGCTCGTGAGCTGCGTACGCATCATCGGTGCCGGGCTTGCCGGTGCCGAGGCAGCATGGCAGGCGGCTGAAGCAGGAATTGCCGTGGAGCTTTTTGAGATGCGTCCGCTGCGTCACTCACCGGCACACAAGACGGATGCCTTCGCGGAACTCGTCTGCAGCAACTCCCTGCGGGCGGCGGGATTGATGAATGCCGTCGGTGTCCTCAAAGAGGAGATGCGCCGCATGAACTCCATCATCATGCAGGCGGCAGATCATACGGCTGTTCCTGCCGGCGGCGCACTGGCGGTGGATCGCGAGGCGTTCAGCGCCTATGTGACGGAGCGCATTACGCAGCATCCACTGATCCATGTGTATCACGAGGAGATCACGGAGCTGCCCTCCACGGATGACAGCGTTCTCATCGTCGCCTCCGGACCGCTGACGGATGGGCAGCTTGCGGATGCGATACGCCGCTTGCTCGGCGACGATGGGCTGTATTTCTATGATGCAGCGGCACCGCTCGTCAGCTTCTCCAGCATTGATATGAATGTGGCGTACCGCGCCTCGCGTTATGGGAAGGGCGAGCCCGCCTACATCAACTGCCCCATGAACAAAGCAGAGTACGACGCGTTCTGGCAGGCACTGACGACGGCGGAGGCGGCAGAGACGCATGATTTTGAAAAAGCGATTTTCTTCGAGGGCTGCATGCCGGTCGAGGTCATGGCATCGCGCGGGCGCGATACACTCCTCTACGGTCCGCTGAAGCCCGTCGGCCTTGAGCATCCCGTAACGGGGGAGCGTCCATACGCTGTGGTGCAGCTGCGACAGGACAACGCAGCGGGATCGATCTACAACATCGTCGGATTCCAGACCCATCTCAAGTGGCCGGAGCAACGGCGTGTTTTTCAGATGATTCCGGGGCTGGCAGCGGCGGAGTTCCTCCGCTACGGTGTGATGCACCGCAACAGCTTTATCAGCGCACCGCGGCATCTGCGTCCGACGTTCCAGTACACGGGAGATGAACGTCTGCTGTTCGCGGGGCAGATGACCGGTGTGGAGGGCTATGTCGAGTCCGCCGCATCGGGGCTTGTCGCAGGAAAAAACGCCGCGCGGCTGGTACGGGAGGAATCACCTGTCGTATTTCCCGCCAGTACCTGTCACGGCGCACTCGCACACTATATCACGACCTGTGATTCAGAACACTTTCAGCCCATGAACATCAACTTCGGGCTGCTGCCGCCGCTCGCGGACTTGCCGCGCCGCACGCGTAAGCCGGAGAAAAAGAAGATGCTGGCAGAGCGTGCATTGGAGGACTTGGAGCACTTTCTGGAAGGAGAGACACTGTGACATTTCATGCAACAACCATTGTGGCGGTCAAAAAGGATGGAAAGGTTGCCATCGCGGGCGACGGTCAGGTGACGTTCGGCGAGCGTGCAATCATGAAGGCGAACGCACGCAAGGTGCGGCGGCTCTATCATGGAAAAATCCTTGCGGGATTCGCGGGCTCGGTCGCAGACGCGTTTACTCTTTTTGAAAAATTTGAGGTCAAGCTGGAGTCGTACAGCGGCAATCTCCAACGCGCTGCCGTGGAGCTGGCGAAAGACTGGCGCACGGACAAGGTGCTACGTAAACTGGAGGCACTTCTCCTCGTTGCGGATCAGGACAGCATCCTCATGATCTCCGGCAACGGCGAGGTCATTGAGCCGGATGGTGACTGCACGGCGATTGGTTCGGGCGGGTTCTTTGCCCTCGCGGCGGCACGTGCGCTCGTGGCGCATTCGGCGCTGGATGCACCCGCAATAGCAAAGGAGTCCCTCTCGATCGCTGCGGATATCTGCGTCTATACGAATCATCACATCACGGTGGAGGTACTGGAATCATGAGTCAGATCGGAGTCAACGAACAGACGCCGCGCGAGATCGTCGCCGAGCTCGACAAGTATATTGTCGGTCAGCACGAGGCGAAGCGCTCGGTCGCGATCGCTCTGCGCAACCGCTGGCGGAGCCGTCAGCTCGATGCGGATATGCGCGAGGACATCATTCCGAAAAACATCCTCATGATCGGCTCGACCGGCGTCGGCAAGACGGAGATTGCCCGCCGTCTGGCGCGTCTCGTACGTGCGCCCTTTCTGAAGGTGGAGGCGACCAAGTTCACCGAGGTCGGTTACGTCGGACGCGACGTGGAGTCCATCGTGCGCGATCTCGTCGAGACCTCCGTGCGGATGGTGCGTCAGCAGAAGATTGAGGAAGTGGAGGACAAGGCAAAGGAGAATGCAGAGGAGCGTCTCATTGATGTCTTTGTTCCGCCGCCGAAGAAGTCAACGAATCCGCTCGGCAGTCTGTTCTCTTCGCAGGAGGATGAGCCGGAGGAGAAAAAGGAAGAGCCGCCGAAGTATCAGGCGGGACGTGAGTGGATGCGCAAGCGGCTGCGCTCCGGTGAGCTCGAGAATGATGTCATCGAAGTCGAGGTGGAGGAATCCGCGCGGCCGATGGGCAATATGTTTGCCGGCTCCTCCTTGGAGGGGATGAGCGACAACCTCCAGTCCATGATCGGGAAACTCGTGCCGAAAAACCGTCACAAACGCAAGGTGACCGTCGCACAGGCGCGCAAAATATTCGCGGCCGAGGAGGCGGACAAACTCGTCGATATGGATGTCGTCGCCGAGGAGGCGGTGCGTGCTGCCGAGTATAGCGGCATCGTCTTCCTCGATGAGATTGATAAAGTTGCCGTGAGCAATGGTCGCAGTGCGGGCGCAGATATCTCGCGCGAGGGCGTTCAGCGCGACATCCTGCCGATTGTAGAGGGTTCTACGGTTGTTACGAAGTATGGCCCTGTCAAGACGGATCATGTGCTCTTCATCGCGGCGGGGGCATTTCATACGGCAAAACCGTCGGACCTCATTCCCGAGCTGCAGGGGCGTTTCCCGATTCGCGTCGAACTGAAGTCGCTCGTCAAGGAGGACTTTGAGCGCATCCTCACCGAGCCGCGCAACGCGCTCATCAAGCAGTACAGCGCACTGCTCGGCGTGGAGGGCGTCTCTCTGCGCTTTGCAGACGATGCCGTCAGCCGCCTTGCTCAGCTGGCGGAGACCGTCAATGAGCAGACGGAGGACATTGGCGCACGGCGTCTCTACACGTTGCTCGAAAAACTCTTGGAGGAGCTTTCCTTTGACGCGCCCGATCTCACGGAGAAGGAGGTCGTCATCGATGCAGTGTATGTTGACCGTTGTCTTGCGGACATCGCTGGCGACCATGACGTATCGCGCTTTATTCTCTGACGACAGGAAGCACGGATAAACTCAGCCACGCCATCATGATGGACGGACTTTACTTTATCCGTGCTTCCGATAAGAACGGTTTGGATGAGTCCAAGCCGTTTTTTCTATTGCCTAAGTGTGCATTTTATGAGATAATTCAGAGTGAAGGAATCTGTGCAGGAGGTATGGCTATGGACGAACAGGGGGGGCTCTTTGCGCGGGCAGCATATCAGCCGCTCGCGGAGCGCGTTCGTCCACGCACGCTTGACGACTTTGTCGGGCAGGAGCATCTACTGGGGCAAGGGAAGATACTGCGCCGTCTGATTGAGAGTGACCGCATCACCTCGATGATTTTCTGGGGACCGCCCGGCGTCGGCAAGACGACGCTGGCGCAGATCATTGCCGCGCGTACGAAGGCGGAGTTCATCACATTCTCTGCTGTGACGAGCGGGATCAAGGAGATCCGCACGGTGATGCAGGAGGCGGATCGGCGCCGTATGTACGGGGAGCGCATCGTCGTCTTTGTCGATGAGATCCATCGCTTTAACAAGGCGCAGCAGGATGCGTTTCTGCCGTTTGTGGAGAAGGGAAGCATTGTCCTCGTCGGAGCGACGACGGAAAATCCCTCCTTTGAGATCAACAACGCTCTGCTCTCGCGCTGTCGTGTCTTTGTCCTGCAGGGGTTGACGGAGGCTGATATCGAACGCCTCCTCCGTCATGCGATCGCAACGGACAGAGAGCTGTCGCAGATGCACATCCATCTGTCCGATGATGGGATCGCTGCCGTCGCCGCCTTTGCCAACGGTGACGCACGCAGTGCGCTCTCGACCCTCGAGATGCTCGTCCTCAATGCGGATGAGCAGGATGGCGAGCTGTACGTCACGGAGGAGAATCTCGCGCAGTGCATCACGCGAAAATCTCTGCTCTATGACAAGAATGGCGAGGAGCACTATAATCTCATCTCGGCACTTCACAAGTCCATGCGTAACTCAGACCCGGATGCAGCGGTTTACTGGCTCGCGCGGATGCTGGAGTCGGGGGAGGACCCACTCTATGTGGCACGCCGTGTGACGCGTTTTGCCGCGGAGGATGTCGGACTTGCCGACCCGCGTGCGCTGGAGCTTGCCGTCGCCGCCTATCAGGCTTGTCACTACATCGGGTATCCAGAGTGTAACGTCCATCTGACGCAGGCTGTCGTCTATCTTTCGCTCGCGCCGAAATCGAACGCCATGGAGACGGCATATCTTGCAGCGGCTGCCGATGCCCGCACGATGCTCGCCGAGCCTGTGCCGCTGGTGATACGGAATGCACCGACGCGGCTGATGAAGGATCTGGATTACGGCAAGGGATATCAGTATGCACATGATGCAGAGGAGCACATCACCAATATGCAGTGCCTTCCGGACGCATTGGTGGGGCGTGCGTACTATCAGCCGACGGATCAGGGGATGGAGAGTCGGTTTCGGGAACGTCTGGAATGGATCAAGGCGTGGAAGGCGGAGCACGCCCCCAAGAAGAATAATGGATAAATAGGTATGACGAGGAAGGAGCTCCTGCGTTGGATGGGAAGCTGAAACTGTACGGATTTAACAACCTGACGAAGGCGCTGAGTTTCAATATTTATGATATTTGCTATGCGAAGTCGGCGCGTGAGCAGCGGGACTACATCAAGTACATTGATGAGCAGTACAACTCCGACCGTCTCACGAAGATCCTTTCGCAGGTGACCGATATGATCGGTGCGCGGATCCTGAATATTGCAAAGCAGGACTACGAGCCGCAGGGGGCTAGCGTGACGATGCTCATCGCCGAGGAGGCAGCGGTCATCTCGGGGAGCAAGAAGCCCATCAACGGAACAGCACTGACGGGGGAGACGATCCTCGCCCACCTAGACAAGAGCCACGTTACCGTACATACCTATCCTGAGTTTCATCCCGATACTAGCATTGCGACCTTTCGCGTGGATATCGACGTCGCGACCTGCGGAGAGATTACACCGCTGCAGACGCTGGACTATCTCATCAGTCAGTTCGACTCGGAC
>CAUTTS010000047.1:0-20066 GCA_963541465.1 uncultured Selenomonas sp. | reverse complement strand
ATGCAGCAGTCCCAGATGGGCGGCGGGCGCATGATGAACTTCGGCAAGTCGCGCGTGCGCCTCATGGTGAGCGATAAGAAAAAGGTGACCTTTGCCGATGTGGCAGGGGCGGACGAGGCCAAGCAGGAGCTTGAGGAAGTCGTCGAGTTCCTCAAGACCCCCGACAAGTTCAACGAGCTTGGCGCACGCATCCCCAAGGGGGTACTGCTCTTCGGCCCTCCGGGCACGGGCAAGACGCTTCTCGCAAAGGCGGTCGCCGGCGAGGCAGGTGTTCAGTTCTTCACAATCAGCGGCTCCGATTTTGTCGAGATGTTCGTCGGCGTCGGTGCATCCCGTGTGCGTGACCTCTTTGAGCAGGCAAAGAAGGCGGCACCGTGCATCGTCTTTATCGACGAGATTGATGCCGTTGGGCGTCAGCGCGGCGCGGGGCTGGGCGGCGGACACGATGAGCGTGAACAGACGCTCAATCAGCTCCTTGTTGAGATGGATGGCTTCGCCTCCAATGAGGGGATCATCATCATCGCGGCGACCAACCGCCCCGATGTGCTTGACCCTGCGCTCCTGCGCCCCGGCCGCTTCGATCGTCAGATCGTGGTGGATAAGCCCGATGTGCGCGGACGTGAGGCCATCCTGAAGGTACATACGAAGGGTAAGCCGGTCGCCGACGACGTTGATTTGGACGTCCTCGCGCGGCGCACGCCCGGCTTTACGGGAGCGGATCTGAGCAACCTCGTCAACGAAGCGGCACTCCTTGCCGCGCGCCGTGACAAGAAGAAGATCACGATGGCGGAGATGGAGGAGGCGATTGAGCGTGTTCTCGCAGGTCCGGAGCGCAAGTCCCATGTCATGACGGATGAGGAAAAACGCCTCACGGCATATCATGAGGGCGGACATACGCTCGTAGGACTCTTGCTCGAGCACGCCGACCCCGTGCACAAGGTAACCATCATCCCGCGCGGACGCGCGGGCGGCTATATGCTCTCCCTGCCGAAGGAGGATCGCTCCTATCGGACGCGCTCCGAGCTCATCGACCGCATCAAGGTCGCGCTCGGCGGACGCGTGGCCGAGGAGGTTGTGCTCGGCGAGATCAGCACGGGCGCATCCAGTGATATCCAGCAGGCGACGCGTATCATCCGCAGCATGATCATGGAATACGGCATGAGTGATGCGATCGGTCCGATTGCCTATGGCGAGGAGAACCATCAGGTTTTCCTTGGGCGCGATCTCAATCGCGAGCGCAACTACTCCGAAGAGATTGCGGGTGAGATCGACCGCGAGGTACGCCGCTACATCGAGGAAGCGTATGAGGCTTGCCGTACGATCATCGTGGAGAACCGCGACAAACTCGACCTGATCGCAAAGGAACTTCTCGAGCGTGAGACGCTGAGTGCGGCAGAGCTTGAGGAACTGATGACGAAGGGCGCGATCAGCGAAAAGGACAAGCAGAGCGACGATACGGATGATACGGGGAACCCCGCACCGATTCCCGTCGATGTCGTGATCGACGACGCTACACAGACCAGTGAGGAGGCAGAGCGTGCCGCTGAAAAGCGTCCCGCACCTGTCGCTGCGCCGGAACCGAAGTTCAACGTAACTCAGTGGGATAAATAATGGAAAGGCATTGCCGCAGGGAAGGATGTGCGGCAGTGCCCTTTTTCTTTAGCTTATGTATGATTTTTCCGATAGTTATAATATAGGGAAAAGGGTTCAGCAGGGAATCAGAGAGAGGTTTGTATGCAGTGGTATGAGGAGATCATGGACACAGCGCAGGAAGCTGTGTCCTACATCGGCAGTGCGCTTTCCACAGACGGCAGTATGGAAGAACCGAC
The DNA here is from genome assembly GCA_963541465.1 of uncultured Selenomonas sp. GTDB lineage: Bacteria > Bacillota > Negativicutes > Selenomonadales > Selenomonadaceae > Centipeda. Next base: position 18,237 of record CAUTTS010000047.1, on the reverse strand, counting down.
GCGTCAAGTGTTGACGGATTTTGCTGCGGCGATGGACGGAGTTGCGGAGCACTTATCCCGGGAGAAGGGGACGCTCATGGAAAAGTGTCGTCGTTATGCGCTGAATGCTGCGTGCAGTGGACAGAAAGCGTTGGCTGCGGAAGATGCAAGAGACGCGTGGAAGTATTTTTTCTACGAAGTACAGCCACTCTTTTTGGATCTACGCTATCAGCTGGATCTGGAATATCACATCGTGCAGCATCCGGAAGTGCAGGATGCCTATCTGGCGCAGACGATTGCGGCGTTTGAGGCGGCGCGGAAGAGGCCGCGCCGGACGGGCTTCAAATACCGCGTGTCGATCATCGTCCCTGCCTACAACAAAGTAGAGTATTCGCGTTGTGCCATCGACAGTCTCTTTCGCCATACGGATTTTTCACATGGAGATATTGAACTCATTACGATCAACGATGGATCGTCGGATAGAACGGAGGCGTATTTTAACAGCCTGCCTCACGAGAAGAAAATCAATCTGAAGTACAACGTATACAATCACCTCGGGTGGGGGATTGCCCGTCATATCGCAGAGGGCGAGTACGTCGTCTATTTCTCCAACGATGCCGTTGCCACACCGCATTGGCTGGAAAATCTCCTCGCCGTACACCAGGCAGAGAAGAATGTCTTCTGGGTCGTTCCCACGTGTAATGAGAACTGCATTTCCAATCGCCAAGGAATCCCGGTAGACTATGAAAATCGGTTTGAGGCAATGCCGGAAATGGAGGCGTTTGCTGCAGCGCATAATGTGTCGAACCCGCTCCTCTGGGAGGAAAGAGCACTTCTTATGCCCTTTGTGAGCGTTGTGCCGAATCTTTTTGATGTGCCCGAGATTCGTGCAGACTATCGCTATGTCCTCTGTGATTTTGAGGATGATGATTTTTCTGCAACACTACGCCGGTCAGGTTTTCGCCAAATTCTCGCCAAGGATACCTTTGTCCATCATTTCGGTGGAGTAACCTTAAACGAGGTGCGCACGAAGCGCGGAAATTATACGAGCATTATAGCCATGCGGCCTGTATTCCAGCACAAGTGGGGGATTGATCCATGGACATCACGGGGACATCTCGTCTTTTTAGATCAGATACTTAAAGATTTTTCCATCGGAGAAACTCCGCTACGAGTCTTGTTTATTGAACCGATGTTTGGAGAGGGGCTTCTGACGGTTCGCAATCATTTTCGACGGCTCCAAACACCTGTTATTATTGACGCCATTGTTACACGTGAGCAATATATGACGGAAGCAGCGTACATGGCGGATTCTGTCATACGGTTGACGTCACTCGATCACTTGCCGGATAGAGTAAACGGGACGTATGATATGGTCATTTTAGGTGCGTTTCTTAATGTCGTGCCGATTTCGGATATTATCTCTTTTTTTAAGGAAACGTACGGTTTGTTGAACGCCAAGGGGTTTCTCTATGTATCCTTACTGAATTACAATAGTTTCGAGCATGTGATGGAGAATCTTCCGAATGACGTTCCTCATTTAATATATGATAGCATTTTACCGTTGAATGGAGAGCGTGTTTTTCCTGTTCCTCGTCTTGTTCATGCGCTGCAAGAAGCATTTTCTAATAAGAATGTGTGGGTCGGGTACGGTGTCCAGTCTCATTATTTTGGAGATATTTCTCTCTTTGAGCAGACCATGAACGAGCTTCTTGGTGCATCCGATGAGCTGCATTATCTTCTGTCAGGTGATATGGTCGCCTTATGTATTCGGTAATCTTAGGGAAGCATTGATAAATTCAGCACTGCCATCTTAACGCATCTTTTTCACGCGCACTTCGGTGTAAAATCTAGTTTGGAAAATATTCTTTGGTCGGTATAAATGAAGCACTAAGAGCTTTTATGAATTGGAGGAAGATTTTATATGAAGGTTGTAATCTTAGCCGGCGGCTATGGCACACGTATCACTGAGGAGTCTGTATTTCGCCCAAAGCCCATGATTGAGATTGGCGGGCAGCCGATCCTCTGGCATATTATGAAGATTTACTCCCACTATGGCTTTCATGAGTTTGTCATTTGCCTTGGTTATAAAGGCTATATGATCAAGGAATACTTTGCTGACTACTATTTGCATACGTCGGACGTCACCTTTGATTTTACACAGGGAAATCGCATGACAGTGCACAATAATGTATCAGAACCATGGAAAGTAACGCTTGTCAATACGGGGCTGGATGCACAGACAGGCGCGCGTATCAAGCGTATTCAGAAGTATATTGACAATGAGGCTTTTATGCTGACCTATGGCGACGGGGTGAGCAATGTAAATCTTCAAGCATTACTTGATGCCCATCAGAATCACAAAAATGCCATTGTGACCATGACAGCGATTCAGCCGGGGGGGAGGTTCGGTGTCCTCGATATCGATCATGGATCAAACGAGATCAATCGTTTTGTTGAAAAGGCGAAGGAGGATGGAGGCTGGATTAACGGCGGTTTTATGGTTGTTGAGCCATCGGTGTTTGACTATCTACGTGATGACGATCAGTGCATCTTTGAGACGACGCCACTTGAGAGTATTGCACGAGATGGCGGCTTATTTGCCTATAAGCATAGCGGTTTTTGGCAGTGCATGGATACGCAGCGAGATAAAGTCCGATTGAACGATTTTTGGAGTCAGGGCGATGCCCCATGGAAGCTGTGGGCATAGCGGAGATTGTGAGGTAATCAGGTGGCACAATTAAGCATTATCCTTCCGGTTTACAACATGCGGGAACATCTGGAACGCTGCCTCTTTTCTGTACGAAATACGGTGCGTATGCCGTATGAAGTGATCGTTGTCGATGATGGTTCGTCGGCAGATGAGCAGGTTCTTACATCTGATGCGATGGATCATGTTCGTATATTCCGCAGTGAGAAACATCACGGCTATGTACATGCGCTGAATGAGGGGATTCGGGTCTCAGAGGGAGAGGTCCTCCTCTTCCTTCATGCGGATGTGATGCTCGCGCCGCATACGGTAGAGGATATGTTGGATGTGCTTATTGCGAACCCCAACGTTGGAGCAGTGACCGCCGTTGCCCCTGTGGCATATCGTAGGGCGCAGCTGATCCCGCCGCATGACTATCTCTCGTGGGATGACTATGTGCATGTGGCGGAGGAGATTCGTGCGCAGGGGAATCCACCTCGTCCGGAAATCTTTGCGGAGATGTTTGCGCTGATGGCACGGAGAGATGCCGTATCGGCGGCAGGATATCTCGATGATCGGTATTCTCTTCCCGCACTCGCATCCTATGATTTCACGGTGCGTATGACACGGGCAGGCTATGGGACAGCGTCCTTGCCGAGCACCTATGTGCATCGTGATGGAGAAAATCCCGATACGACGTCGGACAGCTATCGACGGGAATGCGATTTCTTCCATGAAAAATGGGGCGTTTCACTGGACTATTCATTTTTCCCGCGCAGGGATCTTATGTCTTTGATGGACTTTTCAAAAGCTGGTTTGCGTGTTCTTGAGATCGGCTGCGCCTGTGGGGCGACCCTGCGGGAAATCGGTGCGCAGAATCCATCCGCACGACTCTATGGTGTGGAACTGAACGAAAAGGCGGCGGAAATTGCGGCACCGTACGCGACGATTCTTTCGATGGATGTAGAGCGTCTTGATCCGTCACAAGTTGCCGAACGCTTCGACTATATCGTCATGGGCGATGTCATTGAGCACCTACGGAATCCGTGGAAAGCAATCGAGAATATGCGGGAGCTGCTCGCTCCCGGCGGAGAAGTTATCGCGAGTATTCCCAATGTGGCCCATATTAGCACGTTTTATGGTCTTCTTTCCGGTTGTTGGACCTACAAAGATATGGGAATTTTGGATCGGACGCACTTCCGCTTTTTTACGAAAAAAGAGATTATGAAACTCTTTCAGGAAGCCCAATTTGATATCCAGGACATGAGATACGTAACCGTTCCATCTCCTGACATAGGGAAACGGCTGCGCGAGGAACTTCTGTCACTCCAAACGATCTCTGTGGATGCCGAGGATCTCGATGCCTATCAGTGGCTTGTTCGGGCGAAGCGGGTGTAGGGATCTGATTGATCGTTCCATGTTTTTGTAGCGTGGCAAAGTAATCTGCTGTATAATGGAGCAGATTACTTTTTGTTTGGAGGTACGGTGATGCGGAGCGATGTGTTGGAGCTGCTGCGTGAGGCAGGGGGCTGTATTTCGGGCGAGAAGATCGCGGAGCGGCTCGGTGTGACGCGGGCGGCGGTGTGGAAGAAGATTGCGGCACTGCGCGAGGCAGGCTACGATATTGCAAGCGCACCGCGCAGTGGGTACGTCCTGCGCTCCTCGCCGGATCGCCTGATCGAGGCGGAGATCGCGAAGGATCTGGGAACGGTACGCATCGGGAAAAAGATCATCTGTTATGATGCCGTGGACTCGACGAATCTGGTGCTGAAGCAGCTGGCACGTGAGGGCGCAGAGGATGGTACGGTCGTTGTTGCCGACCGGCAGGGGACGGGACGCGGCCGCATGGAACGGCCATTCTTCTCTCCGCCCGGCAAGGGGATCTGGGTAAGTATTCTCCTGCGTCCGACGTTTTTACCGCAGGATGCGCCAAAGTGTACGCTGATGGCGGCGGTCGCCGTCTCACGTGCCATGGAGCATTTTGGCCTGCGTGCCGCCATCAAGTGGCCGAACGATATTCTCCATGAAGGACGCAAGCTGGTCGGCATCCTGACGGAGATGAGCGCCGAGATGGATCGCGTGAACGATGTCGTGATCGGCATCGGCATCAATGTGAACATTGCACGCGAGGATTTCCCTGAGGAGCTGCGGGATACGGCGACATCGCTGATGCAGATGAAGGGCGCGCCGCTGCCGCGTGTGGCATTTTTGCAGGAGCTCCTGCGCGCGCTCGATGCACTCTATCGGGAGGTACAGAGCAATGGCTTTGCTCCTGTACTCGCGGCGTGGCGGACATACGCCGTGACGCTCGGGCAGACGGTGCGCGTCATCGGCCCTGCGGGTGAGGAGTTCGAGGGCGTTGCGGCGGATATTGACGCCGATGGTGCGCTCTTTGTCGACACCGTGACGGGGCGGCGGCGCGTACTCGCAGGGGATGTCTCGATTCGTCCGAGGAAATGAGTTTCGCTATGGCTGCATGGAGCAGCCGATAATGAAATGATTGTGTGGAGGAAAGAATTTGCTGCTTGTACTGGACATCGGAAACAGCAATATTGTGATGGGTGCCTATGACGGGGCGAAGCTCCTGCGGCATTGGCGCATTTCGACGGATCGCCAGAAGACGGGGGATGAGTACGGCATCCTGATCAATGAGCTCTTTCACTATCAGGGGCTGTCTCTGTCGGATATTCAGGCGATCATTATCTCGTCGGTTGTACCGCCGCTGGTCGTCCCCCTGCGCAAGATGTGTGAGCGATATTTTCACATTCGTCCGCTCATTGTCGGCCCCGGGATACGGACGGGGATTCGGCTGAACTACGAGAATCCACGATCCATCGGTGCAGACCGTATTGTCAATGTCATCGGTGCACATGAGCAGTACGGCGGCCCGCTGATCGTGATCGACATTGGAACGGCGACGACATTTGACATTGTGGCAGAGAACGGCGACTTTCTCGGCGGCGTGATTGCACCGGGACTGGGCTCGAGTGCTGAGGCACTCTTTCAGCGGGCAGCGCAGCTCCCGCGCATCGAGCTTGTACCGCCCAAGACGGTGGTCTGCCGCAGTACGATTCAGGGCATGCAGGCGGGCATCATCTACGGCTACGTGGGACAGATAGATGCAATCGTGCGCCGCATCAAGGCGGAGCTTGCGATGGAGATGAAGGTCGTTGCCACGGGCGGGTTTGCCCGCATGGTGGCAAAGGAGTCCCAGACCATCGATAAGGTCGATCACTTTCTGACGCTGACGGGTTTGCGCGTCCTCTATGAGAGGAATCTGCCGTGAACCCGATGAAACTCGGCACGTTTACCTTTGACGATCCAATTTTTCTCGCGCCGATGGCGGGCGTAACGGATACCGCCTACCGCGTGATCGCGCATGGAATGGGCTGTCCGCTCGCCTTCGCGGAGATGGTCAGCAGTCAGGGGATCCACTATCGCAATGAGCACACGATGAACATGCTGCGCACGGAGCCGGATGAGCGTCCGATTGCGATGCAGATCTTTGCTAAGTCGGCGGCGATGGCGGCAGAGGCGGCGGCATATATCGAGGAGCTTGGAACGGCGGATATCCTCGATTTCAATATGGGATGTCCTGCACCGAAGGTCGTCAAGAACGGCGAAGGCTCAGCACTGATGCGTGACCCGAAGCGGGCAGAGGAGATTTTGACGGCGATCCGCCGTGCGACGCGTCTGCCGTTCACGGTGAAGATGCGGCTCGGCTGGGACGATGCCTCGCGCAACGCCGTGGAGATCGCACGCATGGCGGAGGCCGTCGGCGTGGATGCAGTCGCCGTACACGGGCGAACGCGCGAGCAGTTCTACAGCGGCAACGCAGACTATGCAGCGATTGCCGCAGTGAAGCGTGCGGTCAGGATTCCCGTCATTGTGAGCGGTGATGTCCGCCGTCCTGCCGATCTCAGACGTGCACTCGAGATCACGGGGGCGGATGCGGTGATGATCGGGCGCGGTGCGCAGGGGAATCCATGGATTTTCCCACAGCTGATTCACTGGCTGCATACGGGGGCGGAGCTGCCGCCGCCGACGCTTGCGGAGCGTGCGGCGGTAATTCTGCGGCATCTCGATCTCTTAGTCGGGTATAAGGGCGAGTATATCGGGATCCGCGAGATGCGCAAGCATGCGGCGTGGTACACGCGTGGACTGAAGGGCAGTGCAGAGCTGCGTGAGCGATTTAACCGCGCGGCGTCGCGGACAGAGTTTGCAGAGATTCTCCATGGTGCGTGGGGAGTATAGATAGAAAGGCACGATTATGAGCGACGATAAGAAAAAGTCCGTTTGGACGAGCTATTCGGCAGAGGAACGTGCAGCGGTGGATGCGCTCGCACGCGGCTATATTGATTTTCTCTCGGATTGCAAGACGGAGCGCGAGAGTGTGCAGGAGGCGGTGCGCACTGCCGAGGCGGCGGGCTACCGCGATCTGACGGACATTATTGCTGAGGGGGCGCAGCTCCGCGCGGGGGACAAGGTCTACGCCGTCAACATGAAAAAGGCGATGGTGCTCTTCCATATCGGCACAGAGCGGATGGAAAACGGCATGAATATCCTCGGCGCGCATATCGACACGTGCCGCCTTGATGTGAAGCAGAATCCGCTCTATGAGGACGGCGGACTGGCGTACTTTGATACGCATTACTACGGCGGCATCAAGAAGTACCAGTGGGTGACGATTCCGCTTGCCCTGCACGGTGTCGTCGTCAAGAAGGACGGCACAACGGTCACGATCACGCTTGGGGAGAAGGCGGATGATCCTGTATTCTGCGTCACCGATCTTCTCGTCCATCTCTCGCAGGAGCAGCTGGAGAAAAAAGCGGCAAAGGTGATCGAGGGCGAGAAACTCGATGTGTTGATCGGCGGAATCCCCCTCGCAAAGGAGGAAAAGGAGTCCGTCAAGGACGGCGTGCTGGCACTCATCCGGGAGACGTACGGCATTGTGGAGGAGGACTTCCAGTCGGCGGAGCTGACCCTCGTCCCGGCAGGCCGTGCGCGTGAGCTGGGATTTGACCGCAGCATGGTGCTTGGCTACGGACAGGATGACCGCGTCTGCTCCTATACAGCACTCTGCTCCATGGTTGAGACAGCAGATGTACGGCGTACGGCGTGCTGTCTTCTTGTTGACAAGGAGGAGATCGGCAGCGTTGGTGCGACGGGAATGCAGTCGCACTTCTTTGAGAACATGGTTGCCGAAGTGCTCTCTGCCTGCGGACAGTATACAGCGCTCGCGCTGCGCCGTACGCTTGCGCACTCACGGATGCTCTCCTCGGATGTTTCAAGCGCCTATGACGCGCTCTATGCAGACGCATTTGAGAAGAAGAACGTTGCCTATCTCGGACGCGGCATGGTGTTCAACAAGTTCACTGGCTCACGCGGAAAGTCCGGCTCCAGTGATGCAAGTGCAGAGTATCTGGGCGAATTGCGCCGCATGATGGATGAAAACGGCGTCCGCTATCAGCTGGCGGAGCTCGGGCGTGTCGATCTTGGCGGCGGCGGAACCATCGCCTACATCATGGCGCGCTACGGGATGAACGTGATTGACAACGGCGTTGCGGTGATGAGCATGCATGCGCCGTGGGAGGTTACGAGCAAGGCGGATATCTATGAGATGAAAAAAGGGTACGACGTATTCCTGCGGAATGCGTAACGTTCCCATATCGAGGCTGCCGCAGCGTGGGGAGACCATGGTGCGGCAGCTTTTCTCATTGCAATGAAAGATATGTGAGGTCATCATTTAAGGAATCGCTGATAAAATGAAGTCTGCCAGATTGGCGTAGATTTTTCGTCCGAACAAGGAGGCAAACCGGACGCATAGCAAGGGCTATGTGGAGGATTTGCCGACACAGTGCGGGCAAAAAAGATGCGTCAAGATGGTAGTGCTGAATTTATCAGTGCTTCCTTAATGTAGTAATTTTTTTTACACTATGATAGAATAGCATCTGTTTTCACACACATGGGGGAGGAGTACGATGGTCTCAGAGGAAATGTATGTGCTTGGGACGAAAAAGTCCACGATTCGCACGATTTTTGAGTTCGGACAGAAGCGCGCGGCAGAGATCGGTGCGGAAAATGTCTTTGATTTTAGCCTCGGCAATCCGAATGTACCTGCGCCGGACTTTATTCGGGATGCGGCGGTCGACATCCTCATGCATGGCGATCCGACCGAGGTGCATGGCTACACGATTGCACCGGGAAAGCCTGCCGTGCGCGAGGCGCTTGCCGCCGATCTGAAGCGTCGCTTCGGCATGGAGGTCACGGGGAAAAATCTGTTTATGACGGCGGGTGCGGCGGCGTCGGTGACGATCACGTTCAAGGCACTCACCGAGCCGGGGGACGAGTTTGTCACCTTTGCGCCATTCTTCCCGGAGTACCGCGTCTTTGTCGAGGCGTGCGGCGGGAAGCTCGTCGTCGTCCCTGCCAAGACGGACGATTTTCAGATTGACTTCACGGCACTTGAGCGGGCATTGACCCCGCAGACCAAGGCGGTCATTGTCAATTCGCCGAACAATCCGAGCGGTGCAGTCTACAGTGAGACAACGATCCGCCGCCTTGCCGATCTCCTTCGCGCGAAGGAGCAGGAGTACGGGCATCCGATCTTCATCGTCGCAGACGAACCGTATCGCGAGATCGTCTATGATGGTGTCGTCGTCCCCTGCATTCCACTCTTTTACGACAATACGATTGTCTGCTATTCCTACAGCAAGTCCTTCTCTCTGCCTGGGGAGCGCATCGGCTATATCGTCGTGTCGGATGCAGTGGCGGACTTCGCGCGCATCTACGGCGCGATCGCGGGGGCAGCGCGTGTCCTCACCCACGTCAATGCGCCCTCGCTCTGGCAGCTCGTCGTCGCACGCTGTGCCGGGAGAGCTGCCGATCTCAGCACCTACGCAAGGAATGCATCGCTCCTCTATGACGGTCTGACGGCACTCGGCTTTTCCTGTGTGCGCCCGCAGGGGGCATTCTATCTCTTTCCGCAGGCACTTGAGCCGGACGATGCGGCATTCTGCCGCCGCGCACAGGAGTATGATCTCCTGCTTGTGCCGGGGCGGGACTTCGGCTGTCCCGGCTACTTCCGTGCGGCATACTGTGTTCATACGAAAATGATTGAGAAGGCACTGCCGCGATTTGAAGAACTAGCAAAATCATATAAATCAATAAGTGAATAAAATTCATTTAGATCACATTTATTGGAAAGAATATTGACAATCTCTTTCCTTGGAGATATACTGAGAATCGATTTGAATATGGGATGGGTTTCATTCTCCATGTGGTAAAAATGGGATTTTCCCACGGCTTGAGAAGATAAGGATGGTGTTTTTGTGACCAGTGCAGAACTGTTTGAAAAGGGCGGTCCGGTTATGTACCTGCTGCTCCTGTGCTCGCTGACGGTGGCGGCGATTGCGGTGGATCGCTTCCTGCTCTATCGGCGTGCATCGCAGGGCGCAAGGGAACTTGAGGCGACGGTTGCTGAGTCGCTCCGCAAGCATAAGATGGACGAGGTTGCCCCCGCCGTTGAGGGCAAGGACAACATGGTCGCCCATCTCGTGAAGAGTGCACTGGATGCCCGCAAGGCAGGGGAGGATGTCCCGATGACGCTTGAGGGTGTCTATGGTGAGGCCGCGATGCTCCTGCGTGCACGCCTCAACTATCTCTCGATGATCGTCACGCTCGCACCGCTCCTCGGACTTCTGGGGACGATCTCAGGCATGATCCAGTCGTTCAGCATCTTCAATCTGCAGGCAGGTCAGCCCATGGCGATCACGGGCGGCATCGGTGAGGCACTGGTCGCGACGGCGACAGGACTTTTTGTCGCGATCTTCTCGCTCGTCGTGCATACCTACTTTGCACAGCGTCTGGACGTGATGCTGACGCTCCTCGAAAAGACAATGAATACCGTCTTGGCAGGGTTCGCAGCGGCGGACGGAGGGAAGGCTCATGCGTCGTAATTTTCATGATGTGCGTGAGCCGCTCGTCATGATCGTCCCGATGATCGACATCATGCTCTTCCTCTTGGTGTTCTTCATGCTGAGTACGATGTATATGGTGAACGCGAGCACGGTGCAGGTCAGCCTGCCGCAGGCGGCGAGCGCACAGCAGGACACACGTCCGCACATCGTCTCCATCACGGTGACGGAGGATGGCAAGGTGCTCTTCGACCGTGATGATGAGCCGACGCGTGAGTTGACCTCACGGGTCAAGGAACAGCTGAGCAACGATCCGGATACGGTCTTTGTCGTGCGCGGCGATAAGAAGGCAGACTATCAGTTTGTGGTCAGTGTCTTTGATGCACTGAAGGAAGCGGGGACGCGTCACGTGTCTATCGCGACGGAGACAGGGGGCGTCTGATGCGCTATCAGACACATTGGCGGTTTGCCTTCCTCGTCGCATTCTTCTTCCACATCGTCGCATGGCTCTTTCTGATGGTGCTGATCCCACACGTCTTTAAGCACATCGAGCAGCCGCCGCCGGACGAACCGATGGAGTGGGTAGAGCTCGCTGATGACGATGGGCCGCCCGAGGAGGAACAGCAGCCGGAGGAACCGCCTCCGCCGCCCCCGCCACCGCCTGAGCCTGCAGAGGCAGAGGAAGAGCCCGCTGTCGTTGAGGCGGAGATTCCCGAGGAGGCGACGACGGCACTGCTGAAGGAAGCCGAGGATTCGGCGAATAAGCCCGAGGAAGAACATGTCCTGAAATCCGGCGACGGAAAGCAGATCGGGCAGCCCGGCAAGATCATCCATGCCGAGCAGCCTGCCTACGGTGTGATTCCGTTCAAGGGTCGCATCGCTGTGTCAGCTCATATCGGTACGGACGGGCGCGTCATGTGGACGAAGATCCAGGTCAGCTCGGGAAACCTCGTCTACGATCGCTTGGCACGACGTATTGTTGAGAAACAGTGGAAGTTTGAGCCGGCAAAGGATATGAACGGGCAGCCGATGGAATCGAATATGCAGTGCCCTGTGTATTTCAACATGAAACCGACACGTAATATTAAATGACGCAAGCAGAGAGGTTGACAATGAAGATATGGGTGGGGGCAATTCTTGCAGTGTTCTTTCTGGCTGTGTCGGCAGCATCCGTCTCTTGTGCGGAAGAACCGCCGCCGAAGCAGCTGGAACGCATCACTTTAGGACAGCCGCCTAGAGTACTCCATTTTGAGCATATCCAAGATACAAGTATCTCTTATGAAGGATACGTGGTGCTAGTGGCTCACATTGATGAGCAAGGTCATGTTGTCAGCACAGCGATTACCCACAGTTCGGGAGATGGGAATGTTGACCTCATGGCGTGTCGCGTTGTGCTGGAGCGGTGGACATTCACACCCGCACTGGATGTTGACGGTCGACCAATGCCTTGCAATGTGATGTGTCAGGTATACTTCAACATGGAACCCAAACACCGTAAGTAATATTTTCATGAAAGGGGAACGCAGACAATCCAATGAGAAAGCTGTTTGCATTCATTACGGCACTCTTTCTGCTCCTGCCGTCGGCGTCGACGAACGCCGCACAGACATGGCAGCAGATTCACGACCATATCGCGACGGAGATGGACGGTGTCTATGCCATCTATCAGTCGGGGGATGCAGAAGGTGCAAAGGATGCCGTCAACAATATCTACTACGGCATCTATGAGAAAGACGGTCTGGAGAGCGCTGTGCGCAGCAGCATCTCCTCCAAGAGCGCGAACCTCACGGAGTACCAGTTCTACACACTGAAAAAAGCCATCCGCTCGGGTGCGCCGCAGTCAGAGGTCGAGGCAGAGGGCGCAAAGCTCCTCGATATGGTTCAGACTGAGGTGACGCAGCTGGAGACAGCGGGCGCTCAGTCGGGCGGCTGGGGGATGTTCCTCCAGGCGTTCCTCATCCTCCTGCGCGAGGGTGTTGAGGCGATCCTTGTTCTCGTCGGCATCATTGCCTACCTCGGACGCGCCGGGCATGAGAAGGAGCTCTCGACCGTCTACAACTGGGCGATCGCAGGTATTGTCTGCAGCTTCATCAGCGCCTATCTCTTTGCCGAGGTGCTCGACACGACGACAACGACGGGCGCGAGCCGCGAGATGATCGAAGGATTCACGGCACTTTTTGCCGTCCTTGTCCTTCTCGGAACGTCGGCGTGGATGGGCGGAAAGTCCAATGCAAAGGCATGGAAGAGCTACATCGACAGCCAGGTCAAGATCACACTCTCGACGGGCAAGTCCCGTGCGCTCGGCTTTGCCGCATTCCTCGCGGTCTACCGTGAGGGCGCGGAGGTCATCCTCTTCTATCAGGCGCTCTTTAACAATGCCGTCGGCGATACCGACATGATCTGGGCAGGTTTTGTTGCAGCGTGTGCGGCACTCGCGGTCATCTTCTTCCTCATCCAGCGTGGTGCGCTGCGCATTCCCATCGGCCCGTTCTTCAAGGTCACGAGCGCGTTCATGTTCGTACTCGCGGTTACCTTCCTTGGCGGCGGTCTGAAGGAGCTGCAGGAGTCAGATACCATCTCCACGACGGTCATCGAGGCCATTCCCATCCCGAGCATCGATTTGCTTGGTCTTTATCCCACCTATGAAACCATTGTCCCGCAGATCCTCTTGGTTCTCGCGGCAATCGCAATGGTATCATATAAAAAACGCTCTGCTGCGGCAGAAGCGTAAGTCAGGTTCTTCTTTAAGAGGAGGAACTGGGTTCATCTTTCAAAGGAGGATTATTCCATGAAGAAATCCAATCTCAGCATGCTCAAGAAGGCCCTCGCTATCGGCGCGGTCGCGTTCTCTACGTTCGCGATCAACGCGCACGTCAGCGAAGCTGCGTTCGAGGAGTTCCCGATCGGCGATGAGATCGAGGATACGACGAACCACTTCAAGGTGGCGCTCGTCTACTTCCAGCCGGTGACGATGGAGCCTGCCGGCATGAGCCTTCCGGCAGACCAGGCAGATATCCACATCGAGACGGATATCCATGCAACGGAGGGCAATGAGTGCGGCTTCGGCGTCGGCGAGTGGATCCCGAACCTGACGGTGCACTACAAGTTCACGAAGCGTGAGACGGGCGAGAGCATCGAGGGTGTGTTCATGCCGATGAGCGCAGATGATGGCCCGCACTATGGTGCAAATGTCAAGATGCTTGGCGCAGGCACGTACGACTGCGACTTCTCGATCGACAGCCCTGCACGTCAGAACTACCTCCTCCACACGGACAAGGAGACGGGTGTCCCGGGTCATTTCTGGACGGAGCCGGTCAAGATGCACTGGGTATTCAACTACGTTCCGCGCAAGTGGTAATTTAAATTCAGAGCTTCCTTAATTCCGTATGGGCAGCAAGGGCATACGTTTGTTCTTTGTGCCCTCCCAATCACAGAATGGCTGCCGCCCCGGGGGGACGGCGGCTTTTCTCATAGGAAAGGGTTCACACATGTTACAGGCATTTCTTCAACAGCTGGTGCCGGCACTGGAGGAGAGCATTAAGCTCGCCGTGCCGCTCGGTATTTTGCTTGCAATCATTTTGCCATTGCCCGATCAGAGCATACGGCGTACCTTTACACGCGTGCTCAAATGGGGCTTTTTCCTCTCGCTCTTTATGACAGCGGTGCGTGTCGGTACGAAGTCGGCGGTCAATCGTGAAATCTTTGAGAGTATGGCAATTGCCGTTGATCTTGTTGGCGCAGTGATTCTTTGTACGATTCTGCTGCGCAGTCTTCACCGCGAGTGGACGCCGCGTGAGGAGCGCCTGTTCCGTTTCGGAACGGGCGCACTGACGCTGGGGCTGTGCCTTTATCACGGGCTGGAACTCTGGCTGATACCTGTCGGTACCGTACAGGTCGCGATGGGAAACTATTTGACGTTGACATTTCTCGTCAAGATGCTCGGCTTTTTCGGCGGCATATTCTTGGGCTTCCTTTCGGGCTATCTGGCGTATAAAGCGGCGGCGGCGCTCAATCATGGGCGCCTCGTCTTTGTGTTCTCCGTGCAGGCCGCAGCGATCGCCATTCAACAGGTCATCTTCGTTCTGACGGTGCTGATGGCGCGGCAGATGTTCGGCGCGGAGAATCTCATTCCGTACATGGCATGGTTTATTGACAATCAGGGCAAGGTCATTTATGCGATCTACTTTGTCTCTGTACTCGTCCCATTTACGCTGTTCCTTCAGCCGCGGCCTGAACGTCCCGCGTGGGCGAATCCTGCGCAGTACCGGCAGATCGTCTCGAGCGCAATCCGCCGCAAGCGTTGGGGCTCGGGGCTGCTCGCAATGCTCATTGTGACGATTCTCGTGTCGAGTGTCGGCGGCTGGTATGCGAATAAAAAAGAGCAGCTGGTACCGGCGGTTGACGTCAAGGCGGAGAATGGGCTCGTGCAGATCCCTCTTGAACAGGTCTCCGACGGGCACCTCCATCGCTATGCCTTCCACGCGTCCGATGGGACAGCCGTACGCGTCATTATCGTGCAGAAGGGCGGCTCCGCGTTCGGTGTCGGCCTCGATGCCTGCGATGTCTGCGGTGCGACGGGCTACTACGAACGCGATGGGCAGATCGTCTGCCGTCTCTGCGATGTCGTCATGAACAAGGCGACGATCGGTCTGCCGGGCGGGTGCAACCCGATTCCCGTGGAGTACCACGTGCAGAACGGCGCGGTGCAGATCTCTGCCGATGCGCTCGAAGCGGCGCGGATTCATTTCCGATGACGGCAGGATGGCATGAGAGGAGGTAAGCCATGTTTTGGCAAATGGTAAAAGGGGCGCTCATCCGCCAGCGCGGGAGGTTCATCCTCATTGCGTTGACGGTCGCCCTCGGTGTCTCGCTTGCGACTGCCATGCTGAACGTCATGTTTGACATCGGCGAAAAGGTGAATCAGGAGCTTAAGGCATTCGGTGCGAACATCACGGTGACGCCGCGCAACTCGATGGTTCTGAAGGACCTTTACGGCGTAGAGACGACGAAGAGCGGACACCGCGAGTATCTGGATGAGGCGGATCTCGGTAATATCAAGACGATTTTCTGGACGAACAACATCGTTGCGTTTGCGCCGTCGCTGACGACGCAGGTGACGCTTGGAGACGGTGAGAGCGTGCCGTTCTTCGGTACGTGGTTCGAGCATACACTCAAACTGCCGACGGACGAGCTCTACACGACAGGCGTGAAATTCATGAAGTCATGGTGGCAGGTGGACGGCGATTGGGCGGACGACACGCACACGGATGAGGTGCTCGTCGGGACAAAGCTCGCACAGAAGCTTGGCGTCTCAGCCGGAAGCACACTCACCTATCAGAAGCCGGACGGCACGCAGGGTGAGCTGCACGTTACGGGCACGGTTTCGGGCGGCGGCGACGAGGAGAACCAGCTGGTCGGTTCGCTCGCGCTCGCGCAGGAACTCGCAGGCGTACAGGGCAAGATCGACCAGGTGGAGGTCAGTGCCATGACGACACCGGAGAATGATCTTGCCCGCAGGGCGGCGGAGAATCCCAAGTCGCTCTCGCAGGCGGAGTATGATATCTGGTACTGCACGAGCTACGTCGGATCGATTGCCTATCAGATTGAGGAGGTCATGCACAATGCGGCGGCGCATCCCGTGCGCCAGATCGCGGAGTCCGAGGGGAAGATCCTCGATAAGACGCAGCTCCTCATGCTGCTGATCACGGTGCTGTCCCTGCTCTCCTCGAGCCTCGGTGTCAGCAATCTCATCAGTGCGAACATCATGGAGCGCAGCCGTGAGATCGGCCTTTTGAAGGCACTTGGCGCGACCAACCTCGCCGTCGTTCTCTCTGTCCTCGCGGAGATCTTTATCGCGGGTATTCTTGGCGGCATCCTTGGCTATGTCGTGGGAATTGGGTTCGCCCAGCTCATTGGGGAGAACGTTTTCGGTTCCGGCATTGCGGTCAACCCGTATGTCATTCCGATTATTGCCGTTTTGATGTCGCTCGTGCTGATCATCGGGAGCGTGCCTGCGATTCGCATGCTGCTGTCGCTGCAGCCGGCAGAGGTTCTGTATGGCAGGTGATAAATGATGAGTCGCTATAAAATGTTTTTTATCATGGTCGCCAACTCTCTGCTGCGCCGCCGCGCACGCATGGCGATCGCTCTCCTCGCCGTCGCCGTCGGTGCGACGATTATCTCGGGGATGATTACCGTATATAAGGAAGTCCCGGAGCAGATGGGACGTGCGTTCCGCGCCTATGGCGCAAACCTCCTCATCCTCCCGGGGAAGGGAGAAGGCGTCATCCACGAGGCGGATGTCAATGCGGTGAGCAAGGCACTCTCGGACTATGAGGTGGTCGGCATCACACCGTTCCTCTACGATACGCTCCTCATCAACCACCAGACCGTCATGGCAGGCGGGACGGACTTTTCCATCCTGCAGGAGGTCAGCCCTTACTGGCAGGTACGCGGAGCGTGGCCGACGCCGGGGGAGAAGGAGATCCTGCTCGGCGCGGAGTTCGCGTCGAAACTGCGCGTGAATCCGGGGGATACAATCAGTGTCTCGGGCGGTGAGGGCTCGATTGTGAGCGACTACCGCGTCTCCGGCATCGTCCGCACGGGCGGCAACGAGGAGAATTTCGTCTTCGTCAGCCTGCCCGATCTGCAGCGCATCAAGGAACGCGCCGGCGAACTCAGTCTCGCGCAGGTCTCTGTTGTCGCAGGACAGGATGAGCTGGTACGCGCAGAGACGAAAATCCACGAGCAGGTACCGACGGTGGAGCCGCAGCTCGTCAAGCAGATCGCGAAGTCCGAGGGTACCGTTCTCGGTAAACTGCAGGCCCTTGTTCTCATCGTGACCATTGTCGTACTCGTGCTGACGCTGATCTGCGTCTCGACGACGATGATGGCGATCGTGACGGAGCGCCGCCGTGAGATCGGACTCAAGAAGGCGCTCGGTGCGGACAACCGTCACATTGTCGCAGAGTTCTTCGGTGAGGGCTGCCTCCTCGGCGCACTCGGCGGTATTCTCGGGTCGGGCTTCGGCTATCTCTTTGCCCAGAGCGTCAGTATCAACGTTTTTGGGCGCGGCATCGAGTTCTCGCCGACGATCGTCGTCGTGGCTCTTGTCATGTCCATCCTGGTGACCGGACTGGCCTCGCTGCTGCCCGTACGTATTGCGACCAATGTAGATCCCGCGATCATCCTGCGCGGCGAATGAGAGGAGAACGAAGCAATGAGTTTGCTTGAACTGAAGCACGTCTCCAAGGCGTACAACGAAAAAGTGCTCGCCCTGGACGATGTCAACCTGAATGTTGAAAAAGGCGAGTGGCTCGCGGTCATGGGCCCCTCCGGCTCGGGCAAGTCGACGCTGATGAACATCATCGGCTGCATGGACAGCCCAACGAGCGGTGAGGTCATCCTCGACGGTGATGTGCTGACGAATGCTACGCGCGAGGAACTGACGCGCTTTCGCCGCGACAAGATCGGCATCGTGTTCCAGCAGTTCCACATGATCCCCTATCTGACGGCGGTCGAAAACATCATGGTCGCGCAGTACTACCACAGCATGCCCGACCGCAACGAAGCGATGGCGGCACTCGAACGCGTCGGCCTCGCCGACCGTGCGAGCCATCTGCCGAGTCAGCTCTCGGGTGGTGAGCAGCAGCG
>CAUTTS010000046.1:0-20096 GCA_963541465.1 uncultured Selenomonas sp. | reverse complement strand
CCTGCCTGTGTCAACAAATCCTCCACAGAGCACCACTCTGCGGCCGGTTTGTTTCCTTGGCAGGACAAAAATTCTGCACCAATCTGACAGACTTTATTTTATCAGCGATTCCTTAGACGACCTCGATGAGTCGGATGATGTCCTTGATCGGCAGGAGCTGCTTGTCGATCTCGTGGGCGCGGTGATGGACGAGGATGGAGCGTGCCGCATTCTCCATAGAGGGGAATGCCGCGCGCGTGAGCTGGTTGGCGTAGATGACGACGCGGACGCCATGTGCCGCAAGCTCCGCCTCCGTGATCGTGTTGTAGGAGGATGGGACGGCGACGATGGGGACATCGGGGTGACTTGCGTGGAAGGCGTCGCAGAACGCGATGACCTCATCGGGCGATTTGGCGCGCGAGTGGATCATGATGGCGTCTGCACCCGCCGCGACATACGCCTTGGCACGTGCGAGGGCATCCTCCTGTCCCTTTTCGAGGATCAGGCTCTCGATGCGTGCGATGATCATGAACTCCTCCGTGCGCTGTGCCGATTTGCCCGCCGCAATTTTTTCGGAGAAATTTTCGATCGTGTCCTGCGTCTGCGCGACCTCCGTGCCAAAGAGAGAGTTGCGCTTTGCGCCCGTCTTGTCCTCGACGATGACAGCGGAGACGCCGATGCGCTCAAGGGTGCGGATGTTGTAGGCGAAATGCTCTGCCGTCCCGCCCGTGTCCATGTCGAGGATGATGGGCTTCGTTGTGACGTCCATGACCTCGTTGATGGTCTGGATGCGGTCGGAGAGGTCGACGAGCTCGATGTCGGGTTTGCCGCGCGAGGTCGAGTCGCAGAGGCTGGAGACCCACATCGCGTCGAACTGGTCGAGGCCGCCGTCGTTCTCGACGACTGTCTTTTCGGCAATCAGCCCCGTGAGCCCGTTGTGCACCTCGATCGTCTTGACGATGGGGACGATTGCGAGGAGGCGACGCAGCCGTCCGCGCCGTGCCTCGGGCATGGCGAGCAGCTCGCGCATCTGCCAGTCGATTTTGCGTACCTCGTCATTGTAGGTGTACGGCGGCTCAACGAGCTGCCCGCCGCAGCGCGCGAGTGACGCGAGAACGTTTTTGCGGATGGAGGACTCGGGTCCCTGCGCCCAGTTGCTCCCGTGGACGACGTAGTCGGGGCGCAGACGGTCGATGATCTCGTCGTACATGATGTGCTCCTGTACGACGACCTCCGCGACCTCAGGCAGCTCGCTGAGCATGGTCATGCGCTCCTCGAGCGTCTTCGTTGGAAAGCGGTTGTAGCGCACCATCTCCGCGTCGGAGAGGACACCGACAGTGACCCGGCCGAGCTCCGCCGCTGCGCGCAGGAGGTTCTTGTGTCCAGCATGGATAATGTCCGTGCAGAAGCAGGTGTAGACGTTCTTCATATCTTTCCCTCTATTTCGTTTTTTCGTTGGAGGCGTGTATATTTGCGACTTGATAGGGCGGGATTGCCCGAAAGCGAACCCTAGTGGAGCAAGTGAGTAAATACTGACCTGTCCAAGAAGCAAGTCCATAAGACGCAGCTGATTGGGAAACAGGTCGTATGGGAAAACGTCCCAAGAGCACGAGCGTTAGCGAAGTGTGATTGGATGACGTTGACCGCTCGTGCGACTCGCCCCCGGCGTACTTCTTTCGTTCAAGCGAAGCGCGTTTAAGAAGTGCGCCGGTATTTAGGCGAACGAGCGCGCGATCACTTGCGCAACGAGGCGTTCGCGTCGGGCATCCCGTAGGCAAGCATCCCGTAGGCAAGCATCCCGTAGGCGAGCATCTCGCCATAACGATCACAGAAATCAAACGCACTTTACGCGCGCCTCCAGCGCCCGCAGATCCTCCACCGTGTCGATCTCCCACACGTCCTCGCGCGTGCACTCCCTGATATACACGTCGCATTCGTGCGGATGGTATTTCAGCATGATCTCGTCCCAGTAGAGCTGGCGGTACCGCTCCTCGGCGTAGAGCGCATTCGCGCAGCGCGCCAGCCGCGCCCCGTCCGCTGCCGTCCAGTAGGAGAGCCCGAGCATCTGGTGACAGGGGTGTGAACTCTCTGTAGCGATGTGCGTGATCTTCCCGTCGGCATCCGCGTCAAAACACCAGTCATCTGTCGCCTGTACGGGAAACGCGATGTAGTTCGTGCGCTCCTGTGTGGGCGTGATGATGGCGGGATGCGCGAGGTAGAGATCGCCCTCGATGACATAGCTGTCCTCAAGCAGCCCTGCACGACCCGCGAGGGCGATGGAGGAGATGTTGTTGGCCGCAGCCCAGTCCGGATTATCGAGAAAGGCAATGTGTGGGGACGCGTCCTTGAGCGTATCAAACGCCGCACCGCAATAGCCCCGTACTATAGTAATCGACGAAATCCCCGCCGCATTAAGCGCATCTAAAATTGTCGCGACGATCGGCACGCCGTTCACGGGGACGAGCGGCTTCGGCAGGTGATCGGTCAGCGGTGCGAGCCGTGACCCGCGCCCGGCCGCGAGAATGACGGCGCGCGTCACACGATGCGCGCCCATCACGCGAGCCCCATCTTGCGCTTCGCCTTCGCGAGCGTCTTTTCGGCGATGTGCGCGGCACGCTCCGCCCCGCGCGCAATCTCTGCGTCGAGGTATGCCTTATCGGTGAGCAGCTCCGCATAACGCTCGCGGATGGGGCGCAGCTCGTCGGCGACGACCGTCCCAACCGCCGTCTTGAAGTCGCCGTAGCCCTTTCCGGCGAACTCCGCCGTGATCGCATCGTAGGATTTCCCCGTGATGGCGGAGTAGATTGTCATCAGATTGTTGATGCCGTCCTTGCCCTCGCGGAACGCGACCTCGGCCTCACTGTCCGTGACGGCGGACTTGAATTTTTTGAGGATCGTCTTCTCATCGTCGAGGATGAAGATGGTCGCCTTGGCGTTCTCGTCGGACTTACTCATCTTCGCTGTCGGCTCCGCGAGACTCATGACGCGTGCCCCCGCCTTTGGGAAATAGCCCTCGGGCAGGCGGAACATCTCGCCATAGACGTAGTTGAACCGCGCGGCGACGTTCCGCGTAAACTCGAGGTGCTGCGTCTGATCGGCGCCGACGGGCACGTAGTCCGCCTGATAGAGGAGAATATCGCCGGCCATCAGCGCGGGATAGGTGAAGAGCCCCGCGTTGATGTCCTCGGGATGTTTCGCCGACTTATCCTTGAACTGCGTCATGCGGCTGAGATCACCGAACGGGCTGAGACACGAGAGCATCCAGCCCATCTGTGCGTGTGCGGGGACGTGGCTCTGGATAAACACAAGACTCTCCGCAGGATCAAGCCCGCACGCGAGCAGGAGGGCAAACGCCTCACGGCTCGCCTTGCGGCGCATGGCGGGCTCGTGGTAGACCGTCAGCGCGTGCAGATCGGCGACGAAGTAGTAGCAGTCGTATTCCTTCTGCAGCTGCCGCCAGTTCTTCACCGCACCGAGATAGTTGCCGAGGGTGAATGTACCGGTGGGCTGGATGCCGCTCAGGATGATCTTGCGGCGGGCTGCATCATTTTCGTTCATGAATGTTCCTTTCTTTATAACGTAGAATCATCTTCATTATATATCATGAGAGACAGATAAGCAAAGGGAGAATGGTGTGCTTGCCATGTGTGCGTAGAATGAAAACGAACGAGCCGTGCATGTGTGTGCTGCAATCCCCTTAGCAAACCCTGGTGGAGCAAGTGAGTAAAGTGTGCGTTCTGCCCCCTGCGGATTTTATTCGTTCAAGCGAAGCGCGTTTGGAATCCGCAGGTATTTAGGCAGATAAGCATACGATCACTTGCGTAACGAGGGTTCTGCGTGGGGGGTGCAGCACGTAGCGAAATTCGTATTTCTATAAAATCCCCTTGCCAACATCTCTCTCCTCTGTTACAATATCTTCCGTACGGAAAAACACAAACCACAAGATATAGTATAAAGGAGCAAAATCTATGACAGTGACGACGGTGACAAAACGCGCGGGTCATGCCGTGCCCTATGACCGGTCGAAGATCCTCAATGCCATTACATCGGCGAGCAAGGAGTACGTCCACCCGATGACGGCACTTGAGATCGACACGGTGACGAAGAGCGTCGAGGAGGCATTCGGCGACCGTACGGAGATCAGCGTCGAGGAGATCCAAGACCTCGTCGAAAAGCAGCTGCTCGCGCATGGACACTACGACATCGCGCGCCGCTACATCACCTACCGCCAGCGCCACGCCCAGCGGCGTCTCGCGCAGAAGCACCTCATGGAGAGCTACCGCGACATCTTCTTTGCCGATGCGGTAGACTCCGACCTCAAGCGCGACAACGCGAACATCAACACGGATGCGTCGATGGGCATCATGCTGAAACTCGGTGCGGAGGGCGCGAAGCACTTCGTTGACAACTACGTCCTCGAGGAACGCTATGCGACGGCCGACCGCGAGAACTTCATCCACATCCACGACAAGGACTTCTCGCTCATCACGTTCAACTGCTGCCAGATCGACCTCCTCAAGCTCTTTCGCGGCGGCTTCTCGACGGGACACGGTTTCCTGCGCGAGCCGAACTCCATCCGCGCCTACGCGAGCCTCGCGTGCATCGCGATCCAGTCGAATCAGAACGACATGTTCGGCGGGCAGAGCATCAACGCCTTTGACTATGCCATGGCGGATGGCGTGAAAAAATCCTTCCGCAAGGCGATCGTCGAGGAGGCGTGGAAGGCACTGCTCTACCACATCGGGCGCGGCTATTTCACGCATGAGGCATTCAAGAAGGCTCTGCGCGCGGAGCTCGACTTTGCCGTCTGCGTCTATGCGGAAAAGCAGGACGATGTGCGTGCAGAGCAGGCGCGCGCTGAGCTCATGCGTGCGCTCCGCACCGTCTACAGCGCGGCGTTTGACACCCCGGCAGAGCAGGAGCTTGAGGCAGATGTGCGGACGATCTACCAGCTCGCCTGTGAGAGCGTCGAGGAGGAGACCCATCAGGCGATGGAGGCGCTCATCCACAATTTTAACACCCTCCACTCGCGCGCAGGAGCACAGGTGCCGTTCAGCTCCATCAACTATGGGCTAGACATATCGCCCGAGGGACGGCTCGTCATCCGCGAGGTGCTCAGTGCGATCTGGCAGGGGCTCGGCAACGGCGAGACGGCGATCTTCCCGATCTCCGTCTTCCAGCTCAAGGCGGGGGTCAACTACAACCCCGAGGATCCGAACTACGACCTCTTTATCGAGTCCTGCCGTGTCAGTGCGCGCCGCCTGTTCCCAAACTACGTCAACCTCGACGCACCGTACAACCTCCAGTACTACAAGCCCGGCGACTACAACAGCTGCGTCGCGACGATGGGCTGCCGCACGCGCGTCATGAGCAACGTCAACGGACCCGAGCAGTCGGGCAGCCGTGGAAACTTCTCCTTTACGACGATCAACCTGCCGAAACTCGCGCTCGAGGCGAAGGGCGATCTGGATCAATTCTGGGAGCTCTACGATTACTACATCGACCTCTGCCATGACTACCTGCTCGACCGCCTGAAGATCATCGAGGAAAAGCACATCTACAACTATCCGTTCCTCATGGGGCAGGGCGTTTGGCTCGACAGCGAAAAGGCGAGCCCCGTCGACTCCATCAAGGAGGTGCTGAAGCACGCCTCGTTCTCCATCGGCTTCTGCGGGCTCGCCGAGTGCCTCGTCGCGCTCATCGGCAAGCACCACGGCGAGAGCGAGGAGGCGCAGAAACTCGGGCTCGAGATCGTCGGACACATGCGCGAGCGCACCGATGCCTACACCGAGGAGGAGCACCGCAACTGGTCGACGTTCGGCACGCCCGCAGAGAGCACGGCGGGGCAGTTCCAGCGCGCGAATAAGCGCGTCTACGGGATGATCCCCGGCGTCACCGACCGCTCCTACATGACAAACTCGAGCCACGTGCCCGTCTACTACGACATCAGCGCCTATGACAAGATCCGCATCGAGGCACCGTATCACGCGCTCGAGAACGCAGGGCATATCGCCTACATCGAGATGGACGGCGACCCGTCGAAGAACGTCAAGGCCTTCGAGAAAGTCGTCCGCGCCATGCACGACGCGGACATGGGCTACTTCTCCATCAATCACCCCGTCGACCGCGACCCCGTCTGCGGCTACACGGGACTCATCGAGAACGAGTGCCCGCACTGCCACCGCAAGGAGACCGCCTTCGGCACGATGACCGTACCGCGCATGAAGGACTAAAGAGAAACAGACGGAGAGTGCACCACAAACATCGCGTTTGAGGTGCACTCTTTTTTCTGCTACAATAACAAATAAAGGTGGGATTGCAGTGTATGAAAAGCGATGGCAAAGCTGCGCGATGACGGTCAACGGACTGCCGCAGCACATCCGTTACAACGCCGATACGGTGGAGCATCTCTTTCTGCCGCTGCTGCGTCGTCTCAGAGAGCTGCAGCGGCATAGCGGCGGGCGGTGCATCGTCTTCCTTGCCGCGCCGCCCGCCACGGGGAAAACGACACTCGCACAGTTCTTGGCGCAGCTCTCACGAACCGAGGAGGGGCTCACCCCAGTGCAGGCACTCGGCATGGATGGCTTTCACTACCCGAATCGCTATCTCGCGGCGCATACCATCCTGCGTGACGGGAAAAAAATCCCCCTGACATCCATCAAGGGAGCACCCGAGACCTTCGACGTCCCTGCCCTCGCGGCAAAACTCGGCGCAGTGCGGGCGGAGCGCGTGACCTTCCCCGTCTATGACCGCCGCATCCATGATGTCATGCCCGATGCCGTCACGGCGGATGCGCCGATCCTCCTCGTCGAGGGCAACTGGCTCCTGCTCGATGAGGAGCCGTGGCGTGACCTGCGCGCACTTGCGGATTACAGCATCCGTATCGATGCAGCGCCCGAACTCCTGCGTGACCGCCTCATCGCCCGCAAGGTGCAGGGAGGCAGCACGGCGGAGGACGCCGCCGCCTTTTACGAGTCCAGCGACGCGCCGAACATTCTCCGTTTCGCCGCCCATGCGGGGGCGGCAGACGAGATCTGGCGCATGACGGCGGACGGGGATTTTGCGCGCGGATAGTACAGAACAATGAAAGGAGGGCTGCCCTTGCGGCTGATACAGGAGACGAAGCAGACACAGCAGCTCGCCATGACGGCGCAGCTGCAGCAGGCGATCCGCGTCCTGCAGCTGTCGACACCCGAGCTGCAGGAGGAGATTGAGCGCGACTTTCTCGAGAATCCCCTCCTTGAGATGGAGGAGGCTGATCCTGTGCAGGAGTCGTCCTCCACGTACGAGGCTGTGGAACGCTCCCTTGCAGAGGAACGGGATTCTTTCGCCGCACCCTATGATGCCGACGATTTCTATGAGGCGGAGACTGCACACGAGCAGCGGGAGTTTTCTGCGCCGGTTGCCCTCACGCTCGAGGAGGAGCTCCTGCGCGAGGTGGATGTCCGCTTCGTCGATCTGCGTGAAAAGGCCATTGCCGTTTTCCTCGTCGGTTCGCTCGATGAGCGTGGCTATCTCGTTGTGCCGCTCGCCGAGGCGGCACGTGCGACGGGTGCGGATGAGGCAGAGGTTGAGCGCGTCCTCGGCATCTTGCAGAGCTTTGAACCGGCGGGCATCGGGGCACGTGACCTCACTGAGTGCATGCGCTTGCAGGCAGAGCGGGTAGGCATCTATGAGGGGGTGCTGCGCGCCGTGATCGAGCGGCATTTGCGCGCCGTTGCGGACGGGCGTTACCGTGCGATTGCACGCGCGGAGGGTGCGGCACTTGCCGATGTGCAGACAGCGGTCGACATCCTGCGGACATTTTCGCCCAAGCCCGGCAGTGCCTACGGCGCGGAATCGCCGTCCTATATCCGTGCCGATGTGCGCCTGACGGCGGCAGACGGACGATTTGAGATCACTGTCTGCAACGAGCAGCTGCCGCGCCTGCGCGTCTCGCGCCTCTATCGGAATACGGCGGGCATGGATGCAGAGACGCGGGGCTACATCGCGCAGCGCATCTATGCGGCACGCGCCCTCATCCGCAGCATCGAGCAGCGGGGTGAGACCCTGCGTCGCGTTGCGGAGGAACTTGTGCGGCGGCAGACGGATTTCGTCCTGCATGGGGCAGGGGCACTGCGGCCGCTCACCATGCAGACCGTTGCGAATGCACTCTCCATGCACGAGTCCACCGTCAGCCGCGCCGTCGCGCATAAATACATCGATTTGCCGCGCGGCCTTGTTCCGCTGCGGGACTTCTTCTCCGCAGCGGTCGGTACAGCGGAGAACGGGGCGCTTAGTGCAGATGCGGTGCGCGCGGCGATTCGCATGATCATCGCAGCGGAGGACGCGCACGCCCCGCTCTCGGATGCGCGTATCGCGGAGCTGCTTGCGGCACACGGCATGGTGACTGCGCGCCGCACCGTCATGAAGTACCGCACGCAGCTCGGCATTCCATCCTCGAGCAAGCGGCGCCGGTATTGAGCGGTGCGGATGACGGATTCATGGATGAGAGGTGAAAAACTTGCAGGCACAGGTACTTGTTGTCGCACCGACACCGCGTCTCGCAGAGGATGTGCGGGGCGTCATTGCTGATCGTTTTCACACGCGGGAGGTTCTGTTTGAGGTCGTTGAGGCAGATCTGCGTGATGCAGAGACGTTTGCCGGGCGCGGCGGGGCCGAGGACTATGAGGTTGTTGTGAGTCGCGGCGGTACCGCAGATTTACTGGAGCAGCTGTTGGATATCCCCGTCGTGCATATCCAGGTCTCACTGACGGATATCCTGCGCGCCGTCCGAACGGCGGGCGCGATGACGGAGGGGAAGAAGATCGGCGTCGCGGGATTCCCCAACATGATTTATGGCTGTGCCGAGCTGTCGGAACTGCTCCCCCTTGAGGTCGTGGAAATCGAGGTGCATGGGGCACGGGATGCGGAGGAAAAACTGCGTGCAGGCGCGGCACAAGGCGTGGATATGATCGTTGGAGATGCCGTATCTGCGCGTATTGCCCGCAAGTGTGGCGTGCGGGCAACGGCAATCGACTCGGGGCGGCAGGCAATCTATCAGGCACTCAGCGAGGCAGCACTCATCGCGGGGGTGCGGCGGCAGGACGAACTGACATCGAATTTCCTGCGCGGCGTTGTGGACAAGTCACAGGATGGCGTCGTTGCGGTTAACGCGGAGGGCGAGGTCAGCCTGTTTAATCCTGTGGCGGAGGACATTTTTCGACGGACACGGTATGAGACGGTGGGGCAAAAGCTCAGCGCACTCCGTACCGCTCTTGATCCGGCGCAGGAAGCCGACGAGGAGCAGTTCGTCCGCATCCATCAGAAGCAGTATCTCGTTCGACGGACACCTGTCGTCGTGCATGGAGCGGTATGTGGCAGTATCTTTCGCGTACAGAGCATCTCGGAGGTACAGCGCATCGAGCGACATATCCGAAAAAAACTTGCCGATCGCGGCCTGGTCGCCAAATGGAACATGGAGGACATCGAGGGCGAGTCCTCGGCATGCCGTGCAATGAAACGCAAGGCGGAACGGTATGCGCGGACGGACTCGACGGTGCTCATCACAGGAGCGTCGGGGACCGGAAAGGAGATGCTGGCACAGGGGATCCACAACCGTAGCCGCCGCAGGACACGCCCCTTTCTCGCTGTGAACTGCGCGGCACTTCCGGAGAATCTCTTGGAGTCAGAGCTCTTTGGCTACGTGGACGGAGCATTCACTGGCGCACGAAAGGGCGGGCGACAGGGACTCTTTGAGCTGGCGCACGGAGGCACGATCTTTCTCGATGAGATCGGCGAGATGCCCGCGCTGCTCCAGACCCGCCTGCTGCGTGTTCTGCAGGAACGCGAGGTCATGCCGATCGGCGGAGACAGCATCGTGCCCGTTGACGTGCGTGTGATCGCGGCGACGAACCAGAACCTCGCGCGTATGGTGGAGACGGGGACGTTCCGCAGTGACCTCTACTATCGACTGAACATCCTGCGCATTCACATGCCCTCCCTCGCTGAGCGGCGTGCGGATATACCGCTTCTGGTACGGAGCCTCATGGGGCGCCTTACTCATCTGAACGGGGAGATAACGGGCATCTCGGACGAAGCCGTTGAGCTTCTTTGCATACGTCCATGGCCGGGCAATATTCGCCAGCTGCAAAACATGATGGAACGCCTGATGCTGCTGGCAGACGGTATGGAGATTACGGCGGCGGATGTGCGCCGCGCCGAGGAGGACGATCGGGAGGAGGGAGCCGTTGGACAAAACGATGAGGGCGAGGGGGACGTCCTACAGCGCGTGCTTGCGGAGGAGCACTATAACCTTGGTCGTGCAGCAAAACGGCTGGGCATTCACCGTACGACGTTGTGGCGACACTTGAAAAATCAGAAATAGTGCAAGACACAACGAAGTGTTGCAACATGCATCATTGATATGTCGGCATACGAGACGGAGCAGGGGACAAAATTGTTTGCCTGCTCCATTTTTGTGAGAAAATATCAGGGAATACAGATCTTTTAGAGCACTCGACTCTTGTTTGGCACGGTTCTTGCTTTATCTATGGGCAGAGACAAAAGATGATGGAAATAGGTGATGAGATGATCAAACTGGCAGTCATAGCAGATGATTTGACCGGTGCCAATGATACGGCACTCCAGTTTGCCAAACGGAATATTCACGCCTCCGTCAAGATGGATCTCGTGCATGCCGTGGGGGAGAACAGTACCGGGGCAGCGGAGGTGATCGTTGCGGACTCGGACAGCCGTGATCTGGATGCAGCACAGGCCTACGAGAAAGTGTATGCGATCTGTACACAGCTGCGCGCACTGCATCCGCAGCGTGTATTTAAGAAGATTGATTCGACACTGCGCGGCAACATCGGAGCGGAGATCCGGGCGGCGGCAGATGTCTTTGCCCCGGATCTCGTCGTGATCGCACCCGCCTATCCGCGGATTCGCCGCACGACGGTGGGCGGACATCACTTGATGGATGGAATTCCGCTCGATCTCACAGAGATAGCGAGTGCACCCAAGACACCGGTACATGAGTCCTACATTCCTGCGATTCTTGCAAAACAGGCGGATAATCCCGTCGGGGTCTTGGACTATCAAACAGTGCACGCGGGAGTGGCGGCCATTCAGGCGGTACTGGCACGACTGCGCAGCGAGGGAATACGCTGGATCGTCTCGGACGTTGCGGAGGAACAGAATTTTGTCGACCTCATGGCGGCACTGCGCACAGAGGGAAAAATCCTATGGGTTGGTTCTGCGGGACTAGCGGATTATCTCCCGGCATTCTATGGATGGACGGGTGCGCAGGAACATGAGGTGCTGCCGCGTACGGGCGCGGTCGTTGTCTGTGCGGGTAGTGTGAGCCATACAACACAGACGCAGGTGCGTCGGCTCAAGGAATGTGTGGCTGTGGCAGAGATGCACCTAGATGTTGCACGTATACTTAGCGATCCACTTGCGGCAGAGGAGTCTGCCCATGAGCTGAACGAGCTTCTGCACGCGGGACAAGATGTGCTCATTACCTCGGCGCAGACGGATGCTGAGGTGCGCCGTGCTGTTGCTGCGGGGAAGGGGCATGGCCTCTCGGGCAAGGCGGTCAGCGAACGCATTGCGGCGTTTTTCGCCGCGGTGCTTGGGCGAGCAGAATTACAAGGGGTTGCGGGGGTTGTCCTGACTGGTGGCGATACGGCGGTGCATATATGCCGTGCGCTCGATGTCCACAGCATCGACGTTCTGCGCGAGATCGAACCAGGGGTTCCTCTCGGCGTTCTGCGCGGACGACATGCAGAATCTGTTTTTGTCGTCACGAAGGCCGGAGCATTCGGCACGGAAGACGCGTTTGTGCATGCCGTTCATGAGATTCGGAACATTTAGCAATATGGAGGGAGCTATGTTACGTCCAATCCTTGGAATCACGATGGGTGATGCAGCTGGTGTTGGCCCAGAGGTCATCGTCAAGGCACTTGCGGATGAGGAGATGTACCGCATTGCGCGGCCGCTTGTTTACGGCGATGCACAGATCATGGAACGTGCCGTACGCATTGTTGGTACGCCGATGAAATGCCGTGCGATTGCTGCACCCGCAGATGCCACCTACGAGGCGGGAACGATCGACGTCGTCGACCTCGCGAATCTCCCTGCTGACCTCCCCTTTGCACAGGTGGATGGACGCGCAGGACGGTCGGCGTACGAGTACATCGAGCGCGCCTGCGGAGATGCCATGCAACATGAGATTCATGCCATTGTCACTGCGCCGCTGAACAAGGAGGCGCTCCACCTCGGCGGGCTGAACTATCCGGGACATACGGAGATCCTCGGCAGCCTCATGGGGCAGACGAAATACTCCATGATGCTCACGAGCCCGAAACTGCGCGTCATCCACGTGACCACACACATCGCGCTGCACGATGTGCCGGGCAGGGTGAAGAAGGAGCGGATCGCCGACGTGATTGCGCTCGCACACGATACACTGCAGCTCATGGGCATTGCAGAGCCGCGCATTGCGGTGGCGGGGCTCAACCCACATTGCGGCGAGGGTGGACTCTTCGGCGATGAGGATGATCGCGAGATCGTGCCCGCCGTCGAGGAGGCACGGGCAAAGGGCTGGAACGTCACGGGACCTGTGCCGCCCGACAGCGTTTTCTACCGTGCGGCAAACCTCGATGAGTTCGATATCGTCGTCGTCATGTACCATGATCAGGGGCACATCCCCATCAAGGTGCTCGGCTTTGACAGCGGTGTCAACGTCACTGTCGGTCTGCCGTGCATCCGCACATCGGTCGATCACGGCACGGCATTCCCCGTCGCGGGCACGGGCAAGGCGAGTGAGAACAGCATGTGTGAGGCGCTGAAACTAGCGGCGCAGATGGCAAAGGTGAAGTTTGCAAACGAACTTGCAGAATAGGAGAGATGACGATGTTTGAAGCAAAGGGACTCATTACCCCCGTTGTCACGGCGCTGACCGAGGACGAGAAGTTCAACCCCTCCGTCTATGCGGAGTTCATCGACCATCTGATTGCGGCGGGCGTGGATGGTATCTTCCCGCTCGGCACGAACGGTGAATTCTACGCATTCTCACAGGAGGAGAAGCTGGAGATCATCCGTGCGGCGGTAAAGGCGGTCAACGGGCGCGTACCTGTCTACGCGGGTACGGGCTGTGTGACGACAAAGGAGACCATCGAATTTTCGAAGCGGGCAGAGAAGCTTGGCGTCGACTGCCTTTCCGTCATCACACCGTATTTTGTCGCCGCTTCGCAGGACGAGATTTATGAGCACTTCAGCGCAGTTGCGGAGGCAGTCGATCTTCCTATCCTCCTCTACAACATCCCCGCGCGTGCGGGCAACAGCATTGCGCCCGCCACGGTGAAGCGCCTCCTCGTACACAAGAATATCATCGGCATCAAGGACTCGAGCGGCAACTTTGACAACACGCTGAAGTATATCGAGAACACGGAGCCGGGCGTGCAGGTGCTCGCGGGCAGCGACTCACTCATCCTGTGGACGCTTATGGCGGGCGGTACGGGCGCAATCTCGGGCTGCTCGAACGTCTTCCCTGAGCTCATGGTCAGCATCTACGATCGTTGGGCAAGCGGGGACATCGCGGGTGCAAATGAAGCGCAGAAAAAGATTCGCGCATTCCGCAACGTCATGCAGATGGGCAACCCGAACTCCGTTGTGAAATGTGCGGTCAACATGCGTGGCACGCCGGTCGGCCCGGCGCGTCAGCCGTCGAACTGCACGGACCCGAAGATTCTCAAGGCACTCGAGGACGTACTGAAACTCTACTGAGGGGGGTGAGGCTATGGAGAAGAAAGCAAAGATTGTCATCTCGCATCGTCTGCATGACGCAGGGATGAAGGTGCTCGAGGACGCGGGCGTGAATGTCGTCATCACGGACTCGGGCGAGCCGCAGGATATGCTGCCGGAACTGCGGGATGCAGATGGCGTGATCATTCGCATCGGCTCGATTGACCGCGCAACGATGGAGGCGTGTCCGAATCTGAGGGCAATCGGGCGTCCCGGCGTCGGCGTCGATGATGTGGATGTTGCGGCGGCGACGGAACTCGGGATTCCCGTCGTCATTGCGCCGGGCGCAAATACGCGATCTGTCGCTGAGCATGCAATGGCGATGATGTTTGCCTGCGCGAAGGATCTCATCCGCAGCGACCGCGAGATGCGGAAGGGGAACTTCGGCATCCGTAGCTCTTATAAGGCGTATGAGCTCAAGGGGCGGACGCTCGGACTCATCGGTTCCGGTGCGATCGGCAGCGTACTCGCCGAGATGGCGGCGGGCATCGGTATGAAGGTGCTCGTCTACGATCCCTATGTACCCGCAGAGCGGATCGAGGCGCAGGGGTACGGATACCGCACGCAGGTTGAGGATATCCTGCGTGCGGCGGATGTTGTCTCCATTCATACGCCGCTTACGGATGCGACGCGCAATATGATTGGTGAGGCACAGCTTCGCATGATGAAGAGCGACGGCATCCTGATCAACTGTGCGCGCGGCGGCATCGTCGACGAGGCGGCGCTTGGACGCGCGCTTGACGAGAACTGGATCCACAGCGCGGGCACGGATGTCGTCGTACACGAGCCGATCGATCCAAACGATCCAATCTTCGCGCACGACAACATCGTTGTCTCGCCGCACATGGCAGGGCAGACGAGGGAGGCAGCAGCAGGTGTCGCAACCCTCGCCGCCGAGGGCGTTCTCGCTGTCATTCGCGGCGAGAAATGGGCGAAGGTCTGCAATCCAAAGGCATACGAGCATGCGCGGTGGAGCGTGTGATGGGAGGTAGTTTCATGCGTACAAACCAGATTACCATACCGGCAGTCACCTATGCTGGCGAGGGCAGCATCGAAACGCTGCGAGAGATCATTCAAAAGGAACATGCCAAATCTATTCTGGTCTTTACGGACAAGGGAATTCGCAGCTTTGGCCTGAGTGCAGGCATTGAAAAAATCTGTGCAGAGGAGGGAGCACTGAAGGTCGTAGATGATCTCACAGCGGAGCCTGCCGTTAGCGACATCGAGCGTGTTCTGCGTGAGGTGGAGCGGGATCGCCCCGATCTCATCGTTGGGCTTGGCGGTGGCAGTGTCATGGACGCAGCGAAGCTCGCAAGCATTTTGATTGGCGCGGACTATACACTGCGTGATTTGCTTGCGGACGCAAGCCTTGCCAAGAAGCAGGTCAAGAGCGTCATGATACCGACCACCTGCGGAACAGGATCGGAGGCAACGTGCAACGCTATCGTTGCCATTCCCGAGGAGGAGTCGAAGAAGGGAATCGTCAACAACTGCATGATCTCGGACTACGTCATTCTCGATGTGCAGATGATCGCGAAACTGCCTCCGAAGATCATCGCGGCGACGGGCGTTGACGCGCTCGCGCACTGCGTCGAGTGCTTTACCTCGAAGAAGGCGACGATGCTCAGTGACACCTATGCGAAGGAGGGCGCGTGCAAGATCTTTCATAACATCCGCAGAGCATTCTCTGCCGCAGATGACCTTGCGGCCAAGCAGGAGATGCTGCTCGGCGCATACTACGGCGGTATCGCCATTACGGGATCGGGCACGACGGCGGTGCACGCGCTCTCCTATCCGCTCGGCGGCAAGTATCACATCGCACATGGCATATCAAACGCTATTCTCTTTGCACATGTCATGGAGTTTAACAAGGATGCGTGTGTAGAGCGTCTCGCGGAGCTCTCCGATGCCGTTTTTCCGGAACTCGCCAAAAAGAGTACGGAGGAGAAGGCAGCTCATATCATCGAGGAGATCACGGCGATCGTATGTGACACGGAGATCCCAACCAGCCTTGAGGAGTTCGGCGTGCAGCCGGAGGATCTCGAGTTCCTCGTGACAGCAGGCAGTCAGCAGACACGCCTGCTTGTCAATAACTGCAAGGAACTCTCGCTGGAGGATATCCGGTACATTTACAAAAAAGTTCTCTAAGGAGTGAATGAACATGAAGGATCTGGTGACCGGCATCGTCGCCGGCGCATTCTCCGCGTTCTACCTTGTGCAGACCTCCGGCATTAAAATCTTCGGTGGCGCGACAGCGGGTGTCACAGCACAGACCATCCCGCGCCTCTGGGGCGGAGCACTGCTCCTCCTGAGCATCCTCCTCATTCTGCGCAGCCTCCTCGCCATGCGCAGGGCGAAAGGCAGGAAAGAGGAGAAGAGGGACGTGATCGCCGCATTGAAGGAGCGGCGTGAGGTCGTTTGTACCTTTGTTCTGCTGATTCTCTACGCAGTGCTCATGAAGCCGGTTGGCTTTATCATTATGAGCATACTGTATGTTTATCTGCAGGTCTGGGTGCTCACGCCGCCCGAGAAACGGACGAAGCGGATGCACACGGTCGCAGGTGGACTTGCCGTGTTCTTCTCCTTCGGACTCTATTTCGTCTTTACAAAATATCTAATGGTTATGCTGCCGCCGGGCATCTTGAAGTGAGGGGGGACATCATGGATCTTTCACTGCTCATACAAGGGACGATGAGTGTCCTCGCCGATCCTCTTACCATCCTGTTTATCGTGGTCGGCGTGTTCGTCGGTATCATCTTCGGCGCGGTGCCGGGACTTACGGCGACCCTTGCTGTGATTATGTTTCTGCCTGTCACCTACACGATGACCTCCGTGCAGGGGCTCTCCACGCTGATTGCACTCTATGTCGGCGGTATCTCGGGCGGACTCGTTGCAGCGATTCTGCTCAACATTCCGGGGACGCCGTCCTCCATCGCGACCACCTTTGATGGTGCGCCGCTTGCCGCAAAGGGGGAGGCTGGCAAAGCCCTCGGGGTCGGCGTTGTCTTTTCCTTCGTCGGGACGATCTTTGGGCTCATCATGCTCGTTACGATTTCACCGGCACTGGCAAGCGTGGCAATTCAATTCGGCGCATTCGAGTACTGTGCCGTCGCAGCATGTGCACTCGCTCTTGTCATCAGTCTCGCGGGGCGAGATCTCGTCAAGGGTCTCATGGGCGCGTTTTTTGGGCTTATGATTGCAACAGCAGGGCTGTCTCCCGTGGACTCAATGAAGCGCTTTACCTTCGGGCTCAGTGAATTGACTTCGGGTTTTGCACTGCTCACCATCCTCATCGGCCTCTTTGCCATTACGGAGGTGGCAAAGGCGGCAGAGGATGTACGCAAGCAGCAGGATATGCGCGTCGAGACAAATGTCAAGATCAAGGGCTTCGGCTTCACACTCGCCGAGTTCTTCGGGCAGAAATGGAATGCGCTGCGCTCCTCGGTGATCGGCTGCATCATCGGGATTCTCCCGGGCATTGGCGGTGCGATTTCGGGGATGCTCGCCTACACGGCGGCAAAGAACCAATCGAAGCATCCGGAGAAATACGGTACAGGCATCATCGATGGTGTTGTCGCCTCGGAGAGTGCGAATAACGCCGGCATTGGCGGCGCACTTATTCCGCTCCTCACGCTCGGCATCCCGGGAGATGCTGTGACGGCAATCCTGCTTGGCGGGCTCATGGTGCACAACATCGCGCCGGGACCGCTGATCTTTGAAAAGAGTGGTGTCGTTATGTACGGCTTGTTCGTAGCCCTTTTCCTCTCGGCGATCGTCATGCTCTTTATCGAGCTGTTCGGCATCCGCATTTTCATCCGTGTGCTCACTGTGCCGAAACAGTATCTCCTGCCGATCATCATGGTGCTCTGCGCCATCGGCGCATTTGGCAACAGCAACCGTATCTTCGATGTCTACTGCATCATGGCATTCGGCGTGATCGGCTATGGCATGGTAAAGGCGGGCATCCCGAGTGTACCCGTGATCATGGGGATTATTCTCGGGCCGATCTTCGAGATGAACTTTCGACGCGTTGCCCAGCTGCAGGGCTCCGGCGAGGGGCTGCTCGACCATCCGATTGCCGCATTCCTCACCCTCGTAGCGGTTGCCGCGCTCATCTTCTCCTTCGTCATGAATCGGCGTGAGGCAAAGAAGCTGGCACAGGCGGAGGCTGCTGCAGGGGCGGATGAGTAGGAAAATTTTATTAACGGATTGAAAAGAAAGAGGCGACAAAACATGAAGATGAAAAAATGGCTCTCCATGATCGCACTTGGCACGTGTATGGCACTTGCAGCAGGCTGCGGCAGCGACAGCGGTGCTGCGAAAGATGCATCCACCTATCCGGACAAGCCGATCAACCTCGTTATTACCCATGCGGCAGGCGGCGATACAGACTATAATGCGCGTCTTTTGGCACGCCTCCTCGAAAAGGAACTTGGACAGCCTGTCGTTCCGAACAATGTGACAGGGGCGAACGGATCGATTGCGCTCGAACAGTACAAAGACGGAGACAAGGACGGCTATACCATCATCGCGACGAATTCGGCAGCACTCGTCGGGAATAAGGCGACGGGGCTTTCGGATTTCAGCTTTGAGGCGTTTGAACCCGTAGCACTCTATGGCAAGCAGGCCGGTGAGAATATCGTTGTCCGCGCCGATGCGCCGTATAAGACGCTTGAGGATCTGGTGAATGCCTCCAAGGCGGCCCCAGGGACGATCAAGTATGGTGTCTCAATGGGCGGCGGTGTCTACATTGCCTCCATCATCATGGATAAGGAAGTCGGCGCAATGTTCAATGTCGTCGATACGGGGGACGCCTCGAACCGACTGACGGCACTGCTCGGCGGTCACGTTGACGCGACGTCCATTCCCTACAGTGCAGCGAAGGAGTATATCGAGAGCGGACAGCTGCGCACCCTCGGGACACTGCTCTCGGAGCGTTCCAAGCTCCTCCCTGATATCCCCTCGGCGAGCGAGACCTATAAGAACCTCTCCGTCGATACCTACTATGTCGTTCTTGCACCGAAAGGGACGGATCCCGCGATCGTAGAAAAGCTGAATGCTGCGATCCAGAAGGTCGTCAAGGAGAACCCTGAGTATAAGACGGAGGTCGAAAAGATGAACTTCCAGGCACCGTGGGTGCTCAGCGTTGATGAGACCAAGGCGGAGCTCCAGAAGCAGCTCGATCACTTCATGGCATTTGAACAGTATTTGAAGTAAAACAGGCATACGAAAAGTCCCACTGCGTTTACCAGGCGCAGTGGGATTTTTGTCGTCCGTTGTGTTATACTGAAGTTGCCACGGCCTTTACCGAAGCCAATATGGTTAGGGGAGGAGGCTATCAGATGACACTAACAGACTTTTCGCTTTCCCTGCTGAACAGTGTACTCGGGAGTATTCTCGGGGCGCTGATTCTGCAGAGGCTGAGGCGGTAGAAGCGGCCGCCATTGTGGCATCAGCCTGACGCGACATTACCGGTCGCAAAGAAAGACCCCTGCGTTTACCAGGCGCAGGGGGATTTTCTTTCTTTTGGCCTAAAATGACACGTTCAGACTCTCTATGGTTATTATATCATTTTTTTTTGCTTTTTCAAGCCTTATTTCACCCTGCCGCCGCGTTTTCTACGGTCGGTGCCGCGCCCTCGGTGATGCATTCCTTCGTCACGGTGACGCGACGCGGGGCGGTCTCACGCGGGATGTCGAACATCACGTCGAGCATGACCTCCTCGATGATGCCGCGCAGGCTGCGTGCGCCCGTCTTGCGCTCGATTGCCTTTTTTGCGACGGCACGCAGGGCGTCCTCGGTAAAGACGAGCTCCACGCCGTCCATTGCAAGCAGCTGCTGGTACTGGCGTACCGGCGCGTTGATCGGCTCCGTAAGGATGCGCAGGAGTGCGTCCTCGTCGAGGGTTTCAAGCGTGCAGATCACGGGCAGACGGCCGATGATCTCGGGGATGATGCCGTACTCCATGAGATCCTCGGGTGTGACCTGATGGATGAGTGCGTCGTATTCCTTTTCGAGATCCTTGCCGCGCACCTCTGCACCAAAGCCCATAGCGACATTGCCCTTCTTGAGGCGCTTGGCAATGATCTTCTCGATGCCGACGAATGCGCCGCCGACAATGAAGAGGATGTTTTTCGTGTCGACCTTGATGGTCGGTGCCTCGGGGTGCTTGCGCTGGCCGCGCGCCGTGAACTCGACGACACTGCCCTCGAGCATCTTGAGGAGTGCCTGCTGGACGCCCTCGTGGCCGGGGTCGGCGGTGATGGAATTGTTCGCACCGGATTTGCGTGCGATCTTATCGAACTCGTCGAGGTAGATGATGCCGTGCT
>CAUTTS010000045.1:0-20303 GCA_963541465.1 uncultured Selenomonas sp. | reverse complement strand
ATACGGATCGTCGCATCACATATCTTCGTTTTACATCCACCGTGAAATAGAGTAGAATATACCATCACGAAATGGGAAAAGAGGTGGGACAATGTTCCCCGGTATCGGAATCATCGCCAATGTCGTCGCCATCGCGCTCGGCGGCATCCTGGGGCTCGGCTGCGGCCGCTTTATCGCGGAGCGCGTGCAGGAGACGCTGATGCGCGCCTGTGCGCTCGCCGTGATGTTTCTCGGGCTCGGCGGCACGCTGCGCACGATGCTCAGTGCCAACGCGGACGGACAGCTCGCGCTCGGCGGCGTCTACATGATGATCACGAGCCTCATCGTCGGCGGTCTCATCGGCGAGCTGCTGAACATCGAGGCGCGCATGACCTCGTTCGGCGCATGGCTGAAACGCGTCTCGGGCAGCGCGGGCGACACGCGGTTTATCGATGCCTTCGTCACCGCCTCGCTCACGGTCTGCATCGGCGCCATGGCGGTCATCGGCGCGATCAATGACCGCCTGCTCGGCGACCCGTCCGTCCTCTTTACCAAGAGCGTCCTCGACGGCGTCATCATCATGCTTCTCACGGCAACCCTCGGCAAGGGCTGCATTTTCTCCTCCGTCTCCGTCGGGCTCTTTCAGGGCGCGATCTTCGCTCTCGCGGGGCTGCTCGCCCCCTATATGACGGACAGCACCCTCGCCGGGCTCAGCTGCGTCGGCAACATCCTCATCTTTGCCATCGGGACGAATCTCCTCGGCCTGCCGAACATCCGCGTCGCGAATTTCCTGCCCGCACTTGTGATTGCGGTGCTGTGGCCGTTTCTCTGACACACTCTTGCATACTCATTCTGAAAAACGATGCTTCCTCGCTTAAACGGAGCATCGTTTTTCCTATGTACGAAGCAATATGCTAAATCACAAAAGATATCAGTTCTCTGTTTCAAAAACGAATATACCATCTTTTTCTTTCAATAAGAAAAACATGGTGTTACAAAATGAAACACCATGTGTTTTCTATTTGAAATATTCTTCTGGTATGTTCGTATCATTCGCTGATGAAAAAATTCCTTCCGTCACAAAACGGCATCATCATGCGATATTTTTATTTTACAATAAATTTCATTGAACACGCGCATAAGTTGGCACGGAACTTGCTCTATAAGTAGGGGCAGAAGCAGTAATGTTTCAGCATGGGTAAAATCAAAGGAGGAAATCACATCATGAAACGAATTCTGTTGGGTCTCTTGAGCGTGGGACTTGCGCTCACCATGCTCGCGGGCTGCGGCGGACAGAAGTCCGCGTCGAAGGACGGCAAGGTCGTCATCCAGGTCGGCTACGAGAACAATCCGGGCGAACCGTTCGATCAGGGTGTGAACAAGTGGAAGGAGCTGCTTGAGCAGAAGTCCGGCGGTACGATGACCATCGAGACCTATCCCTCGAGCCAGCTCGGCAGCAAGAATGACCTCATCGATCAGATGATCGCAGGGCAGCCGGTTGTGACGCTTGCGGACGGCGCGTTCTACGCGGATCGCGGCGTAAAGGATTTCGGCATCGTCTTCGGCCCCTTCCTCTTTGACAACTGGGATCAGTGCTGGAAGCTCGTCAAGAGCCAATGGTATGCAGACAAGAGCAAGGAGCTTGAGAGCAAAGGGCTGAAGATCCTCGGTTCGAACTGGGTCTACGGCGCACGTCACACGCTGACGACGAAGCCCGTAAACGCCGTGGAGGATCTGAAGGGGCTCAAGATCCGCGTTCCGAACAATGCAATCCAGGTCAAGGGCTTTGAGGTGCTCGGCGCAGTGCCGACCCCGATGCCGCTCGGCGACACCTACACCGCCCTCCAGCAGGGCACGATCGACGGCGTGGAGAACCCGCTGCCCGTGCTCTACAACGGCAAGTTCCAAGAGGTCGCAAAGTATCTCATCCTCGACGGTCATGTCAAGAATTTCACGACGCTGGTCTGCGGTGCACAGTTCTTTAACAGCCTGACACCCGAGCAGCAGAAGATGCTCCTCGAGACGTGTGAGGAGGCAGGGCTCTACAACAACGAAAAGCAGGCAGCCTCCGAGAAGGAAGTGCTTGAGAAGTTCCGCAGCGAAGGCGTGACGATCGTCGAGCCGTCGGAGACGGTGCTCGCGGGCTTCAAGAACGCGGCAGAGAAGTTCTACACGAACAACGATTTCGGCTGGTCCAGCGGTCTCTATGACACGGTAAAGGCTGCAATGAACTAAGACGCCCTCATCCTGATGTGTCAAAGGCGCGCCCACAGCGGCGCGCCTTTGTATCAGAAAGACGACATGAGAAATAAAGGAGAGATTTTATGGAAGCGAACCACGAAAGGCAAGGGGTGCTCGCGAATCTGGACTACATCATCGCTGGGATTGCACTCTCCGTACTCGTCCTCGTGACGTTCTTCGGCGTTTTCGCACGTTATTTCCTCGGCATGCCCTTTGCCTGGGGGGAGGAGTTCCAGCTTGCGTGCTTCGTCTGGATAACATTCCTCGGCGTCGGAGCCGCGTTTCGCTCGGGCAGCCACGTCGCGATCGAGCTCCTCGTCGAGCGGATGCCGGAGAAGGCCGCACGCATGGTGGAGGTCGGCGGCTACGTCATCTCCATGCTCATCTTTGCATTCTTCCTCTACTACGGCGTACAAATTGTTCTCTCAATGGCGGCGATGGGACGCACGACGAACATCCTCGGCATCCCCTACGCGGCGATCTATGCCGTCGTTCCCATCGGATGCCTACTGATGATGTATAACTATACACGTGTGATCCTGCACCATCGGAAGGAGGCGCAGTGATGGAAGGAACAGTTGTGCTCTCGGCAGCCGTGCTGCTCGTCCTCCTGTTTCTCAGGGTGCCGGTCTTCGTCTCCGTCCTTGCGGGCGGCGTAACCTACTTCCTCATGATGCCGAATCTGCCGGGCACGATCTTCGTCCAGCGCGTCATCGCAGGCACGGAGAGCATTCCGCTCCTTGCGATTCCATTCTTCGTCTGCGCGGGCGTTTTCATGAACTACACGGGTGTGACGAAGCGCATCATGAATTTCTGCAGCGTGCTCCTCGGCACGTTCGTCGGTGGTCTCGCCCAGGTCGCCATCCTGCTCTCAACGCTGATGGGCGGGCTCTCGGGCTCGAACCTCGCGGATGCGGCGATGGAGGCAAAAATGCTCGTCCCCGAGATGACGAAGCGCGGCTTCTCACTCGAGTTCTCGTCCGTCGTCACAGCGACCTCAGCGATCATCACGCCGCTGATCCCGCCCGGTATTGCCATGATCATCTACGGTTCGATCGCGAACCTCTCCATCGGCAAACTCTTCGTCGGCGGCGTAGGCCCCGGGCTTCTCCTCTGCATTGCAATGATGATCCTCGTCTCAATCATCTCCCATCGGCGCGGCTACAAGCCCATCCGCGAGAAACGCGCGACCCCCGATGAGTTCTTCACCGCGCTGAAGGCGGCGTTCCTGCCGCTCTGTCTCCCGATCATCATCATCGGCGGCATCCGCATCGGGCTTTTCACTCCGACAGAGGCAGGTGCGGTCGCCATCATGTACTCGCTCTTCCTCGGCATCATTTACCGTGAGATGCACCTACATGATGTGCTGACGGGCATCCGAGAGACGGTCACGACCTCCGCCTCCATCATGGTCATCATCGGCGCAGCATCGACCTTCGCGTGGATCCTCACGAAGGAGCGCATCCCACAGGAGCTCGCACAGATGATGATTGCCTTCCTCGAGACACCGGCGCTCTTCCTCATCGTCGTCAACATCTTCCTCCTCATCGTCGGCATGTTCCTCGAGGGCAACGCCGCCATGATCATCCTCGTGCCCCTGCTCGCACCGATCGCCGCATATTTCGGCATCAACGAGTACCAGTTCGCGATCATGTTCATCTTCAACCTTGCGATCGGCGCGCTCTCACCGCCGATGGGCACCCTCATGTTCGTCACCTGCGGCATTACGAAGTGCAAGATGAGCGCATTTATCAAGGAGGCGGTCCCGTTCTACATCCTCCTCGTCGTTTGCCTCGTGCTGCTCACGATCTTTCCGATCTTCAGCTCGGGCTTCATCGACTTCGTCTACGGTCTGTAATCTAATTCGGAAAGGGGAGGCACTGCCTCATGTCACTCATCCTGTTTGCCGCGCCAGCTACGGACATTGCACAGAAAGCGGAGCGCATCATTCGCCGCCGTCAGCTCGACATCCCCGTCATCACGGCGGATGATAAAAATGTGCGTGCGGCGGTGCTCGCCTACCCCGATCCATTCGTCGTGATCAGCCGCGGCGGTGTCGCTGAGGAGGTCAAAAAGCTTCCCGGCCGTACCGTGGTCGAGGTCACAACCTCGTTCAACGACATTCTCGCGGCGGTCGCCTCCCTCGACACAGCGGGCATGCGACGGGTCGCCGTCGTCATGCGCGGCAACATTCTCTTTGAGACGCCGCAGAATTTCTCGCTCGCGGGGATGGACATTCTCGTCCGCCCCTGCGACACCTACGAGGAGATCGAGGCGACCGTCAAGAGTCTTGCACATACGAAGAAGGTCGACGGCATCGCAGGCTGCCGCTACGCCGTGCGCGTGGCCGAAGAGGCTCAAATCCCGAACGCCTACGTCGACACGAGCGAGAAGTCCATTGAGAAGGCAATCGACGACGCGCTCAAGATCCTCGATGCGAAGCGCAAGGAATCGCTGCAGCTCGAGCGCCTCGAGGCCGTCATCGAGAACATTGACGAGGGCATCGTCGTCCTCGACGAAAAGGAGCATCCCGCATTCTTCAACGACGAGGCAAATGTACTCTTCGGCGGCAGTCTGCCTGCGGATTTTACCGATGTGATGCGTAAGGAACTCAAGGATTACACAGGGGAACGGCTCGTGACCATCTGCGGGCGCAAGGCTCTCTTTCGCATGGTGCCCGTCGGCATGCGCAACCGCCGCGAGAACACGGTGCTCATCTTCCACGAGGCAGAGGCCATCTCCAAACAGGAGCAGAAGGTGCGCTCCTCCCTCTATCAAAAGGGATTCTATGCGAAGATCCACTTCCCCGACATTCTCACGGAGTCACCGAGTATGAAGGAGGTCATCGCACGCGCGGAGAAGTTCGCGCGAACGAACGCGACCGTCCTCATTCTCGGCGAGACGGGAACAGGCAAGGAGGGTATGGCACAGAGCATCCACAACGCGAGCCATCGCGTGAAGAAGCCCTTCGTCTCCGTAAACTGTGCCTCCATCCCGCCGACTCTCATCGAGAGCGAGCTCTTCGGCTACGTCGAGGGCGCATTCACGGGAGCACGGCGCACAGGGAAAAAGGGGCTGTTCGAACTCGCGGACGGCGGGACCATCTTCCTCGATGAGATCGCGGAGCTCCCGCTCGACATCCAGGGACGTCTCCTGCGCGTCCTGCAGGAGCGTGAAATCATGCGCGTCGGCGATGACAAGATCGTCGCGCTCGATATCCGCATGATCTGCGCCACGAACAAGGACCTCGGTGCCCTCGTCGCGGAGAACAAGTTCCGCGAGGATCTCTACTACCGCGTCAATGTCCTCAAGGTACAGCTGCCGCCCCTGCGCGAGCGGCGCGAGGACATCCTGCCGCTCCTGCGCCACTACTTCGCGCACTACGCACCGCAGGAGAACTTCGACCGCTTCATCGGGCGTAGCGTCCGCGAGCGACTGCTCGCCTACACCTGGCCGGGCAACATCCGCGAGCTGCGCAACATCGCCGAGGTCTTCGCCTGCCTCGGCGATGCGGCACCGGACACAGCGCAGCTGGACGAACTGCTCGGCGCACGCCGCATGGGCAGCCAGAAGGATCGCCTCGAGATCCCGCTCGGGCTCTCCCTGAAAGAGGTGGAGCAGGCACTGATCGAGCGCATGCTTGAGATCTATACGCCGGACGAGACCTGCGCGAAGCTCGGCATCAGCCGCGTAACGCTTTGGCGGCGCCTGCGGAGAGAAGTGTAGGAGTCGGAAAATATACAATTCGAAACATAACCATATAAGGAGCTTTCAATATGAAAGGCATTCGTATCAATCAGCCCGGAGAGGCAGAGATATTCGAGACCGAGAAACCCGTGCGCAAGGCGGGCGAGGCACTGCTCAAGGTGCTCTGCGGCGGCATCTGCGGCAGCGACCTCGGCACGTACCGCGGCACGTTCGCCTACGCGTCCTATCCGCGCA
This sequence comes from uncultured Selenomonas sp., assembly GCA_963541465.1. Lineage (GTDB taxonomy): Bacteria > Bacillota > Negativicutes > Selenomonadales > Selenomonadaceae > Centipeda. The sequence goes on along the minus strand of CAUTTS010000045.1, from coordinate 14,141 downwards.
TCCCGGGGCACGAGTTCTCGGCGCAGATCGTCGAGATCGACCCTGCTGACGCGGAGAAGTATCATCTTCATGCAGGCCAGATTGTCACCTGCAACCCCTATTTCAACTGCGGTAGCTGCTATTCCTGCACGCGCGGCTTCGTCAACTGCTGTGAGCACAACGAGACCATGGGCGCGCAGCGCGACGGTGCATTCACGGAGTACATCACAATGCCAACAGAGCGCATCTACGACGGCAAGGGACTCTCGCCGCGCGAGCTCGCCCTCATCGAACCGTTCTGCATCAGCTACCACGGCGTGAGCCACGCAGATGTGCAGCCGGGCGAAAAAGTCCTCGTCATCGGCGCTGGCACAATCGGTGTCCTCGCGGCGGCAGCGGCAAAGGCAGCGGGCGCAGAAGTCTACATTGCAGATATTGCGCCGCAGAAACTCGACCATGCGGTCGAGATCATGGGCCTCGCGGGGCGTATCCTCAACGACTCCCCTGAACACTTCCTGGAGCAGGTGCAGCAGGTCACGAACGGCAACGGCTTCGATGTCACGATTGAGGCCGTGGGTCTGCCCGCAACCTTCCTCTCCTGTGTTGACGCCGCCGCATTCGGCGGGCGCGTCGTGCAGGTCGGCGTGGGCAAGCGGAACGCGGATTTCAACTTCACCCTCCTGCAGAAAAAAGAGCTGAAGCTCTACGGCTCGCGCAACGCGCTCAAGAAGGACTTCCTCGCACTGATCGACCTCGTGAAGTCCGGCAAAATCGACCTCGCGAAGATCGTCACGAACACATACGAGCTCGCGGACGCGCCGCAGGGCTTCAAGGAGTTCTCGGAGCACGCCGACACGATGCTCAAGGTCATCATCCACTTCGCCGATCCGGAGTAACATGGAACACGTTGTGCGGCGTTCGCGTGAGCCCCGTGCATAAGAAGCACCGATAAAGGAGAGTCTGTCATGAAAGAAATACAGGAGATCTACAGCCCCGAGACGCATCCCGTGCGCATCATGCAGTTCGGCGAGGGCAACTTCCTCCGCGCGTTCGTCGACTACGCCGTCGACGTGGCGAATGAGGAGAACGGTCTCGACGCGAGCGTCGCCATCGTCATTCCCATTGCGGGTGAGCGCCCACAGTTCGCCGCGCAGAAAAACCTCTACACCGTCTGCCTGCGCGGCCAGCAGGAGGGTGCGCCGTACAAGGAGAATCGCGTCGTGAAGTGCATCGACCGCGTGCTGAGTGCCTACGCTGACTACGACGCCTACATGCAGCTCGCCGAACTCGATACCCTGCGCTTCGTCGTATCAAACACGACGGAGGCGGGCATCGTCTTTGACGCCGCGTGCGCCCTCGCGGACCGTCCGCCCAAGGCATTTCCCGCAAAGCTCACGCAGTTCCTCTACGCGCGCTTCCAGTATTTCAAGGGGGCATCCGACAAGGGGCTCCACATGCTGCCCGTCGAGCTCATCGAGAACAACGGACAGGAACTGAAACGCTGCATCATGGAATACGTGAAGCTCTGGGGCCTCGGCACCGACTTCGCCGCATGGCTCGACACAGCGTGCAGCTTTGCAGACACGCTCGTCGACCGCATCGTCGTCGGCTACCCGCGCACAGAGGCGGCTGCATACGAAGAGGAACTCGGCTACCGCGACGCTCTCCTGAACCAGGCGGAGCCGTTCTCTCTCTGGGTCATCGGAAATGAAAATCTCGGCAAGGATCTGCCGCTCGCCTCGAGCAAGTTCCACGCCATCTTTACAAGCGATGTGGTAAAGTACAAGGAACGCAAGGTGCGCATCCTTAACGGCGCGCACACCTCGATGGTGCTGGGCGCATACCTCGCGGGGCTCGACTACGTCGGCGACTGCATGAAGGACCCCGTCATACGTGCTCAGCTCGACCAGTCCGTCTACGGCGAGATTGTCCCGACGGTACACCTGCCCGAAACGGAGTCACGCGCATTCGCGGCGGCGGTCTTCGAGCGTTTCGAGAACCCGTTCGTCCATCACGCGCTGCTCTCCATCTCGCTCAACTCCATCTCGAAATGGCGTGCGCGCGTCCTGCCTTCGTTCAAAGACAGTCTCACGAATACGGGCAGGCTGCCGAAGTGGCTCACCTACTCGCTCGCCGCTCTCCTCGCATTCTACCACACGACCGACAAGGGCGAGCGCTGCCTCATCGGGCATCGCGGCGATGAGACGTACGAGATCCACGACGACGCGGACAAGCTCGACCGCCTCGCCGCATGGGCGGCACTCCCTGCAGCGAACTATGTGCACAACGCACTTGCAGCAGAGGATTTCTGGGGCGAGGATCTGACGCAGATCATAGGGCTCGAGGCGAAGATCCTGGAGCATTTCGAGCGGATGGCTGCGGTCGGTGCAAAAGCCCACATCGAAGAGCTTGGAAAGGTCTCATAAGATGGCAGACAAACTCTTTCAGATACAGCCGCGGGACAACGCTGCCGTCGCGCTCTCAGACATCGCGGCAGGCGAGACGGTGACGCTCGGCGTAGCCTCCTACACGGCGCAGACCGCCATCCCCGCGGGGCACAAGATGGCGATTCGCCCCATCCGGTCAGGCGAGGACGTGCTGAAATACGGCTTCCCCATCGGCACGGCGCGGCGCGATGTCGCGGTCGGCGAACATCTGCATACAGATACGGTAAAGTCGAAGCTCGGTGACCTGCTGGACTACCGCTACGAGCCCGAGAAGGCACCCGTATGGGACGCCGACCGCTACACTTATCTGCGCGGCAAGACCTTCGACGGGTACGCGCGCCCCGATGGACGCGCCGGCATCCGCAACGAGATCTGGATCGTCCCAATGGTCGGCTGTGTGAACGCCATCGCGCAGGCGATCGAGAAGCAGGCACAGATTTACAAGGAGGGCACGATCGACGGCATCTATGCCTACGGTCACCCCTACGGCTGCTCGCAGCTCGGCGGCGACATGACGAACACACAGAAGTACCTCGCTGCGCTCGTACAGCATCCGAATGCGGCCGGCGTGCTCGTCCTCGGGCTCGGCTGTGAGAACAACGAGATGGATCAGATGCGCGCGCTGATCGGCGATGTCGATGAGCGCCGCGTGAAGTTCCTCCTCTGTCAGGAGGTCTCGGACGAGGTCGCGGCGGGCGTTGCGCTTGTCGCAGAGATCGCGCGTGCCGTGCGAGACATCCCGCGCACGCCACAGCCCATCTCAAAGCTCGTCCTCGGACTCAAATGCGGCGGCTCGGACGGATTCTCCGGCATCACGGCGAATCCGCTCGTCGGCGAGGTGAGCAACGAGCTCGTTGCGGCGGGCGGCACAAGCATTCTCACCGAGGTACCCGAGATGTTCGGTGCGGAGACGCTGCTGATGAACCGCGCGAAGGACGTGCGCGTCTTCGAGGACACGGTGCAGCTCATCAACGGGTTCAAGGAGTATTTCATGCGCCACGGCGAGAAGGTCGACGAGAACCCCTCGCCCGGCAACAAGGCGGGCGGCATCACGACCCTCGAGGATAAGTCGCTCGGCTGCGTGCAGAAGGGCGGCATTGCGCCTGTCGTGGATGTGCTGGACTATGGTGATCGGGTGACAGAGCACGGGCTTTCGCTCCTCTGCGCCCCCGGCAATGACCTCGTTGCGTCGAATGCGCTCGCCGTCGCCGGTGCGCACATCGTGCTCTTTACGACGGGACGTGGCACGCCGTTCGCGTGTCCCGTCCCCACGGTAAAGATCGCGAGCAACCCCCGCCTCGCCCAGTACAAGGCAGGCTGGATCGATTTCAGTGCGGGGCGCCTCATCGAGGGCGAGACGATGCAGGAGGTTACGGCAGACTTTCTCGACCTCCTGCTCGACATCGCCTCCGGCAGGGCACATGCGAAGTCCGAGGCGCTGGACAAGCACGACCTCGCGATTTTCAAGGACGGCGTGACACTCTAGGGAACGCCGTGAATTTGCATGGCTGTGATAAAAGAAAAAAGGAGGTCTGCACATGAAGAAAGGTCTGATCCTCGCGGGGGAGCCGATGGGACTCCTGATCGCGCAGAGTGAAGGCGATCTCTCCGGTGTCTCGGGTTACGATCTCGCTGTCGCCGGCGCAGAGTTCAACGTCGCCATTGGTGCTGCGCGGCTGGGGCACCGCGTGACCTACCTGACGAAACTGGGAAAGGATCCGTTCGGCGAGCGCATCATCCATGTGCTGAACGAGAACGGCATCGGGAATGAGTTCGTCTCATGGAGCGATGAAAAGCGCACGGGATTCATGCTGAAAGGCCGTGTCCACGCAGGAGATCCCCCGATCTTTTACTTCCGTGCAGGGTCTGCTGCGTCAACGCTTTCGCCGCAGGACGTAGAAAACGTCAATTTTTCTGTCTACAGTCATATCCATCTGACGGGGATCCTCCCCACTCTCACGGAGTCAACACGTGCAGCGACGCTCCTCATGTTCGAGCGCGCACGGGCGGCCGGACTGACGATCTCGTTCGACCCGAACCTGCGCCCTCAACTCTGGCCGGATGAGCACACTATGCGCAAGACCATCAATGACCTCGCAGCCCGTGCAGATATCGTCCTGCCGGGCACGGCAGAGGGAAAAATCCTCATGGGGAGCGATGATCCTGCCGCCATTTGCGCTTTCTATCAAGAGCTCGGAGCAACGACCGTCATCACGAAATGCGGCGCGGCAGGAGCCTACGTCGCCGATGGCGCGGAGCACTATCATGTCACAGGATTCCACGTGCGCGAGGTCGTCGATACCGTTGGCGCAGGCGATGGTTTTGCGGCAGGCATCCTCACGGGGCTGATGGAAGGGCTTCCCATGCGCGATGCTGTACGGCGTGCGGCTGCCATTGGTGCCATCCAGGTGATGAGCCGCGGCGACAACGAGGGGCTGCCCACGCCTGCAAGACTTGAGGCATTTATGAAGGAGGCTGGTTCTGCTGATGAGTAAACAGTTACAGAAGATTTCCAAGATCGGCCTGGTGCCGCTCGTGGTCCTCGAAGACGCCGCCTGTGCGAAGCCGCTCGGCGAGGCGCTCGCCGCGGGCGGGATTCCCATTGCCGAGGTCACGTTCCGCACAGATGCATGCCTCGCGACGATCCACGCGATGAAGGAGATCCCCTCCCTCATCGTCGGCGCGGGCACGGTGCATACGGCAGAGCAGGCGGCAGCGGCCGTCGCAGCAGGTGCGACCTATATCGTCACGCCTGCCTACAACCCCTCCGTCATCGAGTACTGCATCGCACACGATGTCGATGTCATCCCCGGCACCGTTACGCCGGGTGAGATCGAGGGCGCGCGCGCGTACGGAATCCGCCTCTGCAAGTTCTTCCCTGCCGCCGCGTACGGCGGTACGACGACGCTCAAGGCACTCGCAGGACCGTTCGCCGATGTGCAGTTTCTGCCGACGGGCGGCGTAAACAATGAGAATATGCTTGACTATCTCACCCTGCCGAACGTCGCCGCCGTCGGCGGCAGCTTTATGACACCGGACAAGCTCGTCGCGGCGCACGACTGGGCGGGCATTGCCGCCGTCTGCCGCACAGCTGTGCAGAAGGTACGCGACGCGCTGCCCGACCGCTGAGAACAATCAACAAACCATATGCAGACAGCCTCCATCTCGTCCAATCACGGACAACATGGAGGCTGTTGACGTTGTGCGATTCAACTTGACTCATACCCGACAATCCCGATGCAGGTGATTTTCCCGTGCTCGGTGCGGAACACAATCGCGATATCGTATTTGTCACGGTAGACGAATTTTTCCTTCCCATCCTCCTTTCCAAAAGCTCCTTGACTCTTTCGACAAAAGAATGCGACTTCCTCTCTCTCACGTTGTGCAGTAAAACTTTCCAAGCAGTTGCAAAGTTGTTGGGAAGTTTTGTTTTCTATTGCGTTATTTTCTCGATTGTTGTAAACTAAGATAAAAACTTGAAATTATGTTGGCAAACGACTTGTAAATCGAGAGGAGGGTTGTATGCATGCAGTCAGAAGAACTCAAACGCCTCGCCGAGGACATCCACCGGCAGCGGAGCGAACGGCAAACGATCGAACTAAAAGCAGCACATGACGGTTTTCCTTCAAAAATCTATGATACGTTGTCTTCCTTCTCCAATCAGGACGACGGAGGAATTCTGATCTTCGGCATGACGGATCGTCCGCACTACGAAATTGTCGGGGTCTATGATGCCGAGGATGTTCAGCGCCGCATCATGGAGGCCTGCGCCCAGATGGAACCACGGGTGCGCGCACTCATCACCCTGTGTGAGATCGACGGCAGGATGATTGTCGCTGCCGAGGTTCCGGGACTGGCTCCTGCCCTGCGTCCCGTATTCTATCGGGGCGCGGGGCGCCTCAAGGGCTCCTACATCCGCATCGGAGACGCAGACGAGCGTATGACGGAGTATGAAATCTACAGTTATGAAGCATTTCGTCAGCGCATACGGGATGAACTGCGCCCGGTAGAAGCAGCGGATTTGGCGTTTTTCAACGAAAACCGAATGAATGAATACATCCGTGCCGCGAAGGATGCGCGCAAAAATTTAGCGGAACATGTGTCTGACCGCGACATCCTCGCACTGATGGGGGTGACGGCAAAAGGAAAACCCACCATCGCAGGGCTCATGACTTTTTCCAGATACCCGCAGACCTATTTCCCACAGCTCTCGATCACGGCGGTTGTCATTCCGGGGACAGCGATGGGGGACACGGATGACGATGGGACGCGGTTCATTGACAACATCCGTCTGACGGGAGCGATCCCTGAGATGCTCGAAGATGCCGTCGATTTTGTCCGGCGGAACAGCCGAACGAGCACGGTGATAGACGAGGAGGGGCAGCGCCGGGATCATCCGGAATATCCGCTGAAAGCTGTGCGCGAGGCGATTCTCAACGCGCTCATCCATCGCGATTACAGCATCTATACGGAGAACACGCCGATTGCCATCGAGATGTACCGCGACCGCATGGTTGTGCGGAATCCGGGCGGACTCTACGGCAACAGCGTGCTCAGCAGCCTCGGAAAGATCCATATTGAGACGCGCAATCCGGCGCTGACCAATATGTTGGAGCTGCTGCGTGTCACGGAAAACCGCTACTCCGGCATTCCAACGATGCGCCGCGAGTGCGCCCGCTATCACCTGCCCGCTCCGGACTTTCTAGTGCAGCGCGGAGAATTTGAGGTGACATTCCGCAACAACATCGCCCCAGCCCCCCATGTTCATCGCTCGGGCGATCTGCCCGCTGCCGTTCTCGCGTTCTGCTCCGTACCGCGCAGCCGCAAGGAACTGATTGCGTTCACGGGGAAGTCACAATACTATACGATGTCTGCCATCATTCAGCCGCTCATCGACGCGGGGCTGCTGCGGCGCACCATACCGGAGAAGCCGCGCAGCCCCAAACAGTGTTTCGTCCGCGCCACGTAAGGAGGTCTTGCCATGTCCATCATTGCCGCATACGCCGTACCGCACCCGCCGCACCTCCTGCCGGAGGTGGGGCAGGGCGAGGAGCGAAAGCTCCAACTGACACTTAACGCTTATGAACGCGCAATGAAGGAGGCGGCGGAGCTCGCGCCCGAGACGGTGATTGTCGCGAGCCCTCACACGGTGATGTACGCAGACTATTTCCACATCGCGCCGGGCGAGATGGCGTCGGGGGACTTCGCCGCGTTCGGTGCGCCCGATCTGCGCGTCATGGCGGACTACGATGAGCCCTTTGCCAAGGAGCTCGCAAAGGTGGCCGCCGCCGAGGGGATCTCTGCGGGCGGCGTCGGCGGGCGAAATGCCGCGCTCGATCACGGGGTGATGGTGCCGCTCTCGTTCCTTGAGACGCACACGACGGACTTTCGTCTCGTGCGCGTCGGGGTCTCGGGGCTCTCGCCCAAGGAGCACTATGTGTTCGGCCGGTGCATCGCCCGCGTGGCGGAGGAGCTCGGACGGCGGGCGGTCTTTTTCGCGAGCGGCGATCTCTCCCACCGTCTGACGCCCGACGCGCCGCGCGGCTTTGCGCCCGAGGGGCCGCGGTTTGACAAGGCGTGCATGAAGTATCTGGAGGAGGGCGACTTTCTAAAACTCCTGCGCATGGATCCCGCGATCTATCAGCCGGCGGCAGAGTGCGCTCTGCGTGGGCTGTGGATGCTGGCGGGCGTGCTCGACGCACGCGCACTGAAGATCAAAAAGCTCTCCTATCAGGGGGCGACGGGCGTCGGCTACGGGCTCGTGTCGTTCAAGGTGACGCGCGAGGATCCGCGCCGCAGTTTCGTGGAGCGCTATGAGATGCTGGAGCGGCGCGCGCGCGAGGAACGCCGCGCGGCAGAGGACGACTATGTGCGGCTCGCCCGCCGCGCCGTGGAGACGATCGTCCGCACGGGGAAACTGCCGCCCGTACCCGAAGAGCTCCCGGAGGAAATGGCGGGGCGCGCGGGGGTCTATGTGACGCTCACGCGCGACGGCGCGCCGCGCGGAACGTACGGCACGTTCGAGCCGTCGGCAAGGAGCATCGCCGATGAGATCACGCGCAATGCCGCGCACGCCGCACGAAACGACCCCCTCGTCGCCCCCGTGACGGAGGAGGAACTGGACGCGCTCGACATCACGGTCGACGTGCTCAGCGAGCCGGAGCTCGTGGGCGGTGCAGATGCACTCGACCCGAAAACCTACGGCATCATCGCCGAGTCGCGCGGGCGCAAGGGCGTCATGCTCCCCGCTGCCCCCGGCATAGAGACTGCCGAGGAGCAGCTGCGCGCCGCACGCAAAAAGGCCGGCATCCCCGAGGATGCCGAGATCCGCATCTGGCGGTTCACGTCGGAGCGGCACGCGTGACGGCGGTCTGCGATCTCTGTCCCCACGCCTGCCGCCTGCGTACGGGTGAGACGGGGTTCTGCCGCGCGCGCACGAACGTCGGCGGCGTCATCCGTCCGACGAACTACGGACGCCTGACCGCGCTCGCGCTCGACCCCATCGAGAAGAAACCGCTGCATCACTTCCACCCCAGCCATGCGATCCTCTCCGTCGGCAGCTATGGGTGCAATCTCGCCTGCCCGTTCTGCCAGAACGCGGACATCGCGGCAGCAGATGCCTCCATAGCGACGGAGAACGTACCGCCCGCGCGTCTCGCTGTCCTCGCACAGGAGCTGAGCGCCGCCCCGCATGGCAGTCTCGGCGTCGCGTTCACCTACAACGAGCCGCTCATCTCCTACGAGTACATCATGGACAGTGCGCCGCTCCTCCACGCGGCAGGGCTCGCCGTCGTCCTCGTCACAAACGGCATGATCTGCGCGGAGCCGCTCGCACGTCTCCTCCCGCACGTCGATGCGATGAACATCGACCTCAAGGGCTGGCGCGAGGACTTCTACCGACGGCTCGGCGGCGACCTCATGACCGTGCGCGAGACCATCACGCACGCCGTTCGTGCAGGTGTCCACGTCGAGGTGACGACCCTCGTCATCCCCGGGATGAACGACTCTGTGAAGGACATGGAGGAGGAAGCGCGCTGGCTCGCTGCCCTCTCGCCCGACCTCCCGCTCCACATCAGCCGCTATTTCCCGCGCCACCGCATGCACACGCCGCCGACACCGATTGCGACCATCGACGCGCTCACCGCCGTCGCACGGCAGCATCTGCGGCATGTCCATCGCGGGAACTGCTGAATTTATCCATGTTCCAATAGAAGCTAAAAAACAGAAAGAGTATGCGAGTATGACAAGACTACTACAATCCGCTCATCCCAGAGATCATCAAAGAAGCGCACACATGGTAAAACTGATCGACTATGGCGATAAACCTCTCGCACACGGAACGGTATTTCGATGTACAAAAGCAGAATGGCCATACGAAAACAGTGTCGATTATTTGCTCTGTGACCTCCCCGGGGGACTGGGGTTCGTCGTCTGTTCTGGATACAAAGCCGGGCTTGTATATTGCATTTTCCCCAGCGAGGCATATGCGCCGGACACATTAATGCTGAATCCAAAATGGATCAGAGATCATTGGATGAAGTGGGGGTATTCCGATTGCCCTCTAGATGATGTCTACATTGGGGAGATTGCCTCAATGGAATTAATTGGCCCTAGACAAGGGAATATCCAAGAATGAAGGGGAATGAACATGACACAGAAGAAGACGTCGCGTCTGCGCACCGCCATCGTCGCGCTCGCCGCCGCAGGCCTGATCGCGGCACAGATGCCGCACGCCGCCGCCGAATCCATCCACGACAACCCGCTCTACACGGGGATGGGCATCCTAGTCGACTGCGGGCAGGAGCCGTCCGCCGCCGTCCATGCGGCACCGCTCGCCCTCGTCAAGACCGCAGGGAAATGGGGTGCCGTCTCGACGACGGGCACTGCCGTGATCGCAGCGGAGTACGACGAGATACGCCCCTACGCCGAGGGCTATCTCCTCGTGCGTCAGGGGAAGAAATGGGGCGTGTTCCGTGCGGACGGCAAGCAGGTTGTCCCCGCCGCCTACCGTCACATCGAGGAGCTGACGGAGGATCGCATCGTCGTACAGGATATGGACAAGAAATGGGGCTGCTATGGGACGGACGGCACGCTGATCCTCCCCGTCACGCAGCGCGACGTCGTCCCCTATCATGACGGCGCTGCCCTCGTGCAGGGCACGGACAAGCGATGGAGCTTTTACCGCGCGGACGGCTCGCGCCTGACGGAAAAGACGTACGCCTATGTGGGGATCTTCTCCGAGGGACTGGCGAGCGTCATGGAGGACAAGAAGCACGTCGGCTTCATCGACAAGACGGGCGCGGAGGTGATCGCGCCGCAGTACGCCTCGGCGAGCATTTTCTCCGAGGGACTGGCCGCCGTTGAGGTCGGGGGCAAGTGGGGCTTTATCGACAAGACGGGCACGATGGTGATCGCACCGCAGTATCGGGAAATCCCCATGGGATTCAGCGAGGGGCTGGCCGCCGTGCGCGGGAAGAAGGGGCTCGCCTACATCGACAAAACGGGCACGCAGGTCTTTGCCGCACCGTATGACTATGCGCTCCCCTTTCACGATGGTCTTGCCGAGGTACGGCGCAAGGTGAAGTCAACGAACTTCCTCGGCGCGGTGCTCACCATCGCCGCCGGCACAGCAGGCCAGTTCATCTATGACCCGCTCATGCTCGACGATGAGAATGTGAAGCGCGGCTACATCGACAAGACGGGCACGATGATCGTCTCGATCAAAAACGACTACAACAGCACCTTCGTTGACGGCATGGCACTCGTCAAGGTAAAGAGCCGCTGGGGCTGCGTCGACCGCACGGGCGCCTATCTCGTCCCCGCGGACTACCGCATGATGCGCCGTTTCTCCGAGGATCTCGCCGCCGTACAGGATACGGCGGAGCTGTGGGGCTACGCGGCAAAGGACGGCAGTGTCGCCATCGCACCCACGTACAATGCCGTGCAGGACTTTCACGAGGGACTGGCCGCCGTCGTCAAGGGCGGAAAGCCGTTCTTCATCGACAAAACGGGGCGCGTCCCCTTCCTCACGCCGAGCACGGTGACAGAGCTCGGCAGCTTCGCCGCGGGGCTTGCGCCCGCCAAGGTCGGCGACAAGTGGGGCTACATCGACCACAGCGGCAATATGGTGATCGCACCGCAGTACGAGGACGCGAGCATGTTCTTTGGCGGTCAGACGAGGAAATAAGGGCTCTGGCGGATTTTCGGCACAGCAAATGAAAAAGCACGGCTTTATCGCTAGGCCGTGCTTTTTGATTGTCTCCGCCGCCCCATCCTACGTCAAAAGCTGCGGATCGATGATGATGCGGCACACGCCGTGACGGCGGAACTCCTCGGCGAGCTCCTTCGTCGTGAGGCTCATCAGCGCCAGCGAGGTGGCGAGCACCATCTTTTTCATGTGGACGCTTCCGTCGTAGAAGAACGACCGGCTCACCGTCCCGTCGTGCAATACGATCTGCATCTTGCCCGTATGCGAGGCAGGGCTGCGCATCCAGTGGTGGGTAAAGCGCACCTCACGGATCTGATCGAGCGCGTATGTCTTCTCGTGCATCCCCGGGAAGGAGTAATAGTATACGGTCAGGCGTCCGTTCTCAAAATGGAGGAATTTTTTGAACGCCCCGCCGCTCAGCCCGCGGTACATCGACCACAGCGCTGCGCCGCATGCCACCACGCCGAACAGGATTAGGGCAAACATCGACGTCATCATCTTTCGCCATACCTCCTAGGGAATCCTGTGACCGAATCGCTTTGACGGTCATGATAGCATCGACGGATTAGAATGATCTAAGGAAAAGCACGGCCTTGCCATTTGCCGTACTTTTTTGATTGCTGCGCGTCTACTCGTCCATGATCGCCGCAGGCCCCTCGTCGCCCGTGCGGATGCGCACGGCGTTGGTGAGCTCGTAGACAAAGATCTTGCCATCGCCCGGCGCCCCCGTGCGCAGGACGCGCTGGGCTGTGTCCGTCAGCTGCGTGACGGGCACCTCACAGATAACGGTCTCGATCTTGACCTTTGGCATGAGATTGATGTCGTACTCGCGCCCGCGATAGACTTCCTTGTGCCCCTTCTGCACGCCGCAGCCGTAGACCTGACTGACGGTCATGCCGAGCACGCCGATCTCGTTGAGCGCCTCTTTCAGTTCCTCAAGCTTTTCGGGGCGCGTGATGATGTCGACTTTATAGAGTTTTCTTTCCACTGCGTCTCACCTCTCCTGTCTGCATGGGACATTGATGCGATTCATTTTCGCCGTCGATCACAGGTTATCCTTCCTCAGGGGATTGTTGTCCCCAAAAAGGGAGGAGATCGGGCTGCCGGTCATGATGGACTCGACGTAGCCGCGCTCGCCGTGCTCGGTGACATCGAGCCCCTTAATCTCGTCTGCCTCGCTCGCCCGCATGGGTGCATAGGCGTTGACGATGCGAAAGAGGACGTACGAGCCGACGATGGCAAGACCGTAGGCGACGAGGGTCGAGAGGATCTGCGCCCACAGGAGGGTGAGTCCGCCGCCGTAAAACAGACCGTTTGCGCCGTCGGGATTGACCGCCGTCGTCGCCCACAGTCCCGTGGCGAGCGCTCCCCACGTGCCGCCGATGCCGTGGATGCCGAATGCATCGAGGGAGTCATCATAGCCGAGACGTGCCTTGACGATGGCGACGGCCGTATAGCAGGTGGCGCCGCCAATCAGGCCGATGAGGACGGCGGGGAGTGCCGTGACGAATCCCGCCGCCGGGGTGATGGAGACGAGCCCCGCGACACAGCCGGAGACGGCGCCGAGGAGGGTCGGCTTGCCGTCGCGCCGCCACTCAGTGAATACCCATGAGAGTCCGCCTGCCGCCGCCGCGACCTGCGTCGTGAGGACGGCGTTCGCGGCGAGAGCGTTCGCGCCGAGCGCACTGCCCGCGTTGAACCCGAACCAGCCAAACCAGAGGAGCGCCGCACCGAGCACGGTCATGGGCAGGTGATGCGGCAGCATGGGGCGGCGTCCGTAGCCGCTGCGCTGTCCGAGGAGGAGGCAGAGAACCAGACCTGACACACCCGAGAGGATATGGATGACGAGTCCGCCCGCGAAATCAAGTGCGCCGAGCTGCGCGAGAAAGCCGCCGCCCCAGACCCAGTGTGCCATGGGGTTATAGAGGAGAACGACCCAGAGCAGGACAAAGAGAACGAAGGGGCCAAAGCGGACGCGCTCGGCAAATGCGCCGCTGATAAGCGCAGGTGTAATAACAGCGAACATACATTGAAACGCAACAAAGGCGAGTTCCGGAATCGCTGCGTTCGGCAGTACGCCCATGCCCACCCCCGTGAGTCCAAGCTTTGACAGACCGCCGATGAGTCCGCCATCCGCGCCGAATACCATCGTGTAGCCGAGGATCACCCACTCGACGGAGATCAATGCCACCATGAAAAAGCTCTGCATGATGGTCGTCAGCACGTTCTTGCTGCGCACCATACCGCCGTAGAAGAACGCCAGCCCCGGCGTCATGACGAACACCATCGCCGCACAGATGAGCACATAGGCGGTATCGCCACTGTCGATTGTCCCCGGCTCTGCCGCGAGTGCCGTGCGGCAGAGCGCCATCATGAGGAGAAATGTTCCCCCCGAAATCCGTCCCCAACGTTTCATAAAAATCTCCCCTATCGGCATCCCCCCTGTCCACTCCATTGTGACAGGAACGGATCTGCCGTCCGATATGTGTTATAGGGTAAACAATATT
>CAUTTS010000044.1:0-20544 GCA_963541465.1 uncultured Selenomonas sp. | reverse complement strand
ATCGGACAAAAAATCTACGCCAATCTGGCAGACCTCATTTTATCAGTGATTCCTTGACGACAGGGGGGAGGGAGACGTTGAAGGAGGTTCACGGCTATCCGGCACGTGCACGGCAGTTTTTCATCGTGCTCTTTCCCATTCTGATCACGCAGATTTCCCTCATGGCACCGGGATTCTTCAATACGGTCATGGCGGGACACATCAGCAAGGAGGATCTCGCGGGCGTTGCCGTCGGCGCGAGCATCTTCTTCCCCGTATTCGGTGCATTCATCGGACTGATCTCGGGGCTCACTCCGGTCATTGCACAGCACTACGGGGCAGGGCACACGCGTGAGATTCGGAGCGTCGTTCAGCAGAGCTTCTGCTGGGCGACGCTCCTTGCTGTACTGCTCTATGCCATCGGCGCATGGACCGTTCCCCACCTCGTGCACGCACTCGCGCTCGAGCCCGTGGTGGAGGGGATCACCCTGCGCTATCTTTCCTACATCGGCTGGGGAGTCATTCCTATCGCGATGGCGAGCGTCCTGCGCAACCTCATTGATGCGCATGGGCGGACGCGCCTAACCATGCTCATCACCATGACGACCGTACCGCTCAATATCGTCCTCAACTACGTCTTTATGTACGGTGCGTGCGGCGTCCCTGCCTTTGGCGGAGCCGGTGCAGGACTGGGGGCGGCACTGAGTTACTGTGTCAATCTCGTCCTCAACATCGTCGTCACACTGCGCATGGCGCAGTTCCGTCGTTATCGCGTCTTTTCACATCTGCCGCGCCCTGCGCTCGAAACATGGCGGGCGCTGCTTGCCATCTGCATCCCCATCGGGCTGACGGTATTCTGCGAGCAGAGCATCTTCGGCGCGGTCGGCCTTTTGATGGCGGCGTACGGGACGACGGTACTCGCGGCGCATCAGGCGGCGATGAACTTCACCACCATCGTCTACATGCTGCCGCTCTCCGTCTCCATGGCGATTACGATTCTCGTCGGCTATGAAATCGGCGGCGGCCGCGAGAGCAGTGCGCGCGCCTACATCCGCCTCAGCCGCGTACTGACACTGCTCTTCGTCGGTATTGTTGCACTCGTTCTCGCCGCCATGCGCGATACGGTCGCCGCGCTCTACACGACGGATCCCGCCGTCCAGGAGCTGCTGCAGGTGTTCCTCCTCTATGCGCTCCTCATGCAGTTCAGCGACTGTGTCAATGCACCGCTGCAGGGCGCGCTGCGCGGGTACAAGGACGTGACAGTGACGTTCTGGCTCGCCGTTCTGTCCTTCTGGGGGATTGGGCTGCCGAGCGGCTATCTGCTCGCTCAGTATACCGATCTCGGACCGTATGGCTACTGGGCAGGGCTGATCGGCGGGATCGTCGTCGGTGCGGTGCTCCTCATGATACGACTGCGCATGATCGAGCAGCGGATGCGCAGAGCGATGCAGGTAACGCAGGCATAAAGACGGGGCTCTGTGAAAAAAATCCTATTGAATTTCTTCGGAAATGTGATATGATGATGCGTATGAGTACGGGGGGATTCGTCTCATAATCTCTTCGCACGTGTGATGTGACTGGGCTATGTGATTTTTTTCACTTTTGAAAAGGGGATTTGTCATGGCAGATCGGAAACATGTCGTCATCGTTGGTGCGGGGTTTGGCGGCGTACGCCTTGCCAAGGAGCTGGCAAAGGAGAACGTACACATTACGCTCGTTGACCGTCACAACTATCATCTGTTTCAGCCGTTGCTCTATCAGGTGAGCACGGCGGTGCTTTCGGCATCTGAGATCGCCTACCCGACGCGTGCCTTCTTCAAGCACAACAACAATGTGGACTTCTTCATGGCAAAGGCGACGGGTGTCGATCAGGGGCGCCGCGTCCTGTTGACGGATCACGGCGAGATCGCCTACGACTACCTTGTCCTCGCGGCGGGCGGCACAACGAATTTCTTTGGAAACGAGAGTGTCGAGCGCAATTCCTACGGCATGAAGACGCTGCAGGAGGCAATTGCTCTGCGCGGGCACATCGTGCATGAGTTCGAGCGTGCCTCGAAGAAGACCGACCCTGCGCGTACAGAGGAACGCCGCCGGCACCTCAACTTCGTCATCGTCGGCGGTGGTGCGACGGGCATCGAGATGGCAGGCGCCATCATGGAGCTCATCGGTGTATTCAAGCAAGAGTTCCATAACATTGACTTCTCTGAGGTGCAAGTCACACTGCTTGAGGCGATGGGCTCCGTTCTGCCGATGGTGCCGCCCGATCTGCAGCAGCACACCATTGACGTCCTGCGCAAAAAGGGTGTCGATGTCCGCCTCAATACGGCAGTGACGGCGTATGACGGCAACGATCTCGTCCTCAAGGACGGGGAGATCATCCCCACCAAGACGGTCATCTGGGCGGCAGGCGTGCGTGCGCAGGACTTCATCAAGGACTGCGGCGGCGAGGTGGACCGCGCGGGGCGCATCATCGTCGAGGAGAATCTCCTCGTAAAGGGCAGCGACTGCGTCTTTGCGCTTGGTGACTGTGCGAACTTCCAACATGGCACAGAGCGTCCGCTCCCGACGGTCGCCCCCGTGGCAACCCAGCAGGCGATGCAGATCAAGGCGAACGTCATGGCACTCATCGGTGGGAAGACGCCCGACCAGCTCGGCAAATTCGTCTATCATGACCTCGGCGCGATGGCGACCATCGGCAGGGGCGAGGCGGTCATGAACGGACCAATGCCCGTACTTGGCTTTAATCTCAAGGCAAGCGGCCTCTTTGCATGGTTCGCATGGATGTTGGTTCATCTCATTCGCCTTGCCGGAAAGTACGCGGACTTTACGGTTTCCATCAAGTGGATCTTGAATTTCTTCTTCGGAACGCGTCTTGCCCGCATCATCCTCAGCAAGCTGGAGTAGGACTTGCGCATCCCCATATTTTATGCTATACTTGCGCGGTAATGAACGCAGGGCGTTTGTTTCCATGCGTAAGAAGTCACGGATCCGTAAGGTCGTTCAGACGGGCATCGTACGGGTTCGTGATTCCTTCACCCGTTCTCGGCGAGACAGTCGAGTTCAACCAAGCGCACATAAGCGTGCTTGTATCCGGCAAAAGAAACGAGGTGTATCAACATGAAAGAAGGCATTCATCCCGAGTACTTCGAGGCGACGGTGACGTGCGGCTGCGGCAATACGTTCACGACCGGTTCGACGAAGAAGGATCTGCGTATCGATGTCTGCTCGAAGTGCCATCCGTTCTTCACGGGGCGTCAGCGTGACGTTCAGGCGGGCGGGCGCATCGAGAAGTTCCAGAAGCGCTACGCAAAGAAATAGTGACGGCGGTGAGGTGCACTGCACCTTGCCTCTTCACCGCACGAAAATGAGGAAGAGGCCATTGTACGAGAGATCGTGCAATGGCCTTTTTTTATATGACAAAGGAAAACTATGCCAAAGAAAATTACGGATCTTGCCGTCGGTGGGCAGGCGGTCATCGAGGGCGTGATGATGCGCGACGCACATCGTACGGCGACGGCAGTACGACTGCCAAATGGCGAGATCGATGTCGAGACGCGCATGGTCTCCTCCATCCGCGACCGCTATCCGGTGCTCAACCTGCCGCTCATCCGCGGCTCGGTCATCATGGTGGAGTCCCTCATCATCGGGATGCGCGCCCTCTCCTTCTCCGCACAGGCGGCAGGGGAGGAGGACGAGCAGATGACGAAAAAGGAGATCGCCATGACGATCCTCTTTGCCCTCGTCCTTGCGAGCATCCTCTTTATCGTTATCCCGACCGGGGCGGCACATCTCGCGGCAGCGTATACGGACGACCCCATCGTGTTCAACCTCATTGAGGGCGGCATCCGTCTCATGGTCTTCCTCCTCTATATCTGGGGGATCTCGTTCATGGGCGGTATTCGCCGCGTCTTCCAGTACCACGGCGCAGAGCACAAGACCATCCACTGCTACGAGGCAGAGGAGGCACTGACCGTCGAGAATGTACAGAAGTTTCCGCGCCTGCATCCGCGCTGCGGAACGAATTTTCTGCTCATCGTCATGGTGGTCGCCATCGTCTTTCACGTCTTCTTCGGCTGGCCCGATCTCTGGCTGCGCATCCTGAGCCGCCTCGCGATCCTGCCCGTCGTGGCGGGTGTCTCCTATGAGATCATCCGCTTTGCGGGACGCAGTGAGAATCATCTCGTACACATCCTCATCACGCCCGGGCTGTGGCTGCAGTACCTGACGACGCGTCCGCCCGCGGATGAGATGGTCGAGGTGGCGATTGAGTCGCTGAAGGCTGTGCTGCCGGCAGAGGACATCCCTGTGGGCAGCGGAAATTATCGGAATGAGCAGAAGGAGACAACGTGCTAAGCAAACTTGCTGCAGTAGAAGATAAATACCGTGAGCTCGAGACACTGCTGAGTGATCCATCCGTGATGGCGGATATGGCGGTGTGGCAGCGTTATACGCGCGAGCACGCGGCGCTCACGCCGATCGTTGAGGCGTACCAATCCTACCGACGGGCGCTGGCCGTCATTGATGAGGATAAGGAGATGCTCGCCGAGGCCGATGCCGAGATGAAGGCGATGCTCATGGAGGAGATCGCGGCGGCGGAGGCGGAGCGCGACCATCTCGCCGCCGCGCTGCCGATCCTCCTCCTGCCGCGCGACCCAAACGACGATAAAAATGTCATCGTTGAGATTCGCGGCGGCGTGGGCGGCGAGGAGGCGGCACTTTTTGCTGCGAGCCTCTTTCGCATGTATGCACGCTACGCCGAGCGACAGGGGTGGCGCACCGAGGTGCTCAGCAGCAATCCGACGGAGATCGGCGGATTCAAGGAGATCACCTTTCTCGTCAGCGGTGCCGGTGCATACAGTAAACTCAAGTATGAGAGCGGGACGCATCGCGTCCAGCGCATTCCCGTCACGGAGTCCGGCGGGCGCATCCACACCTCGGCGGTGACCGTCGCCGTCCTGCCCGAGGCAGAGGAGGTCGAGGTGACCATCGATCCGAACGATCTGCGCATCGACACCTACTGTGCGTCGGGGGCGGGCGGGCAGTACGTCAACCGTACGGAGACGGCGATCCGCATCACGCATCTCCCGACGGGCATCGTCGTCCAATGTCAGGACGAGAAATCGCAGCTGAAAAACCGCGAGAAGGCGATGAAGGTGCTGCGGGCGCGTCTCTACGACCGTGCACAGCAGGAGCAGGCGGACGCCGTTGCGGCGGATCGTCGCAGTCAGGTGGGCTCGGGCGACCGCAGCGAACGCATCCGCACGTACAACTTCCCGCAAGGGCGCGTGACCGATCACCGTATCGGACTGACGCTCTATAAAATTGATGCGGTGATGGACGGCGAGCTGGATGAGCTGCTGGCGGGGCTGATTACGGCCGATCAGGCGGAACGTCTGAAACAGGTGAACTGATGGCGGAGCGTGTATGGACGATACAGGAACTGCTGACGTGGACGACGGATTTTTTCCGCACGCGCGGCATGGAGACACCGCGCCTCGATGCCGAGGTGCTGCTCGCTGCCGTGCTCGGTCGGGATCGCATGTATCTCTATGTCCATTTTGACGAGCCGCTCGAGCCTGCGGAACTGGCAACGTTTCGCGGCTATGTGAAGGAGCGCGGGGCGCATGTGCCGATTGCCTACATACTGGGCAGACGGGAGTTCATGGGGCTGTCCTTTCGCGTCACGCGCGACACACTCATCCCACGTCCCGATACGGAGATTCTGGCTCAGTTCGCCGTGGATACCCTCCGTGCACGTGCAGAGGCAGGAGCGGGGGAGCTGCGCTTTGCCGATATCGGCACGGGGACGGGGGCAATCGCGCTCTCCGTTCTGCACCATACGGAGGGGACACGCGCGGATGCCGTGGACATCTCTCCCGCTGCTGCGGCAGTTGCCGCAGAGAACGCGGCAACATTGGGACTGACGGAGCGCATCGAGGTACTGACGGGCGACCTCACTGCACCGCTTCTTGGGCACGGTTATGCTATGATCCTGTCCAATCCGCCGTATATCCCGTCTGCTGATGTAACAAGACTGATGGAGGATGTGCAGGCGTATGAGCCGCATCTCGCACTTGACGGCGGAGCAGACGGGCTCGCCGTCTATCGGCGCCTCCTGCGGGATGCGCCTGACCTCCTGACGGAGAGCGGCGTTATCGCCGTTGAGGTGGGCATCCATGAGGCAGCGGACGTCGCGGCACTCATGGCGGTGCATCCGCGCATCGTGCGGACGAAGACGCTCCGCGATCTGGCGGGGATTGAGCGCGTGGTCGTTGGAGAGACCATTTAAGGAGGGAACAGGAACAACGTGAAGACGGAGATTCTTCGCCCCACATCCGCAGAGGATTTTGCGCGCGCCGCAGCGTTGATCCGCGATGGGCAGTTGGTCGCATTCCCTACGGAGACGGTCTATGGCCTTGGTGCAAATGGGCTCGATGCGGCGGCGTGTGCGCGGATCTACGAGGCGAAGGGACGTCCCTCCGATAATCCGCTCATCCTCCATATCGCCGATCTCTCCATGCTGCACGAGGCGGCAGAGGAGGTACCGCCTGCCGCAGCGCATTTGCTCACGGCGTTCGCACCCGGCCCCATCACCGTCATCGTGCCGAAAGCCGCGCATATTCCGACGCTGGTCACGGGCGGGCTGCCGACGGTCGGCGTGCGCTGTCCCGCCCATGACGTAGCACGACGACTCATCCGCGCAGCGGGGGTGCCGATTGCCGCGCCCTCGGCGAACATCTCAGGGCGTCCGAGCCCGACGACGGCAGCGATGACGGCGGCGGATATGACGGGGCGGATTCCGCTCATCCTCGATGGCGGCAGCTGCGCATGGGGGGTAGAGTCCACCATCGTCGACTGCACGGAGGAGGGCTGCGTTACCATCCTGCGCCCCGGTGCAGTGACCCCCGAGATGATCTCTGCCGAGCTGCCGCGTCTCACCGTGCGCATGGATGCGGCACTCATTTCGGCGGATACCGCCCCGCGTGCTCCCGGCATGAAGTACACACACTACGCGCCGCGCGTGTCGCTCACGGTCTTTGCAGGGGCGGGGACGGATGTCGTCGGGGCACTGCGGATAGAGATCGAGCACCGTATGGCGGCAGGTGAGCGACCTGCACTGATCGCGAGCAACGATACCATCATGGCACTCAGTGGACTCCTGCCTGCGGCGTATACCTACAACTGCGGCGCGCGCGGCAATCAGAGCGTGCTTGCCGCCTGCCTCTACGATGCGCTGCGCCATTTTGACGATACGGATGCCACCTCGCTTCTAGCGGAGGGGACAGGTTCGGTCGGACTCGGGATTGCGATCATGAACCGTCTGCGCAAGGCAAGCGGGGGCAACATTATCTATGTTTGAACGGGAAAGAAAGTGCCGCCATTGTAGCGCAGGCGGCAGAGAAACGAAAGAACCGACAGCCGCTCTGTTTCGAGCAAGCTGCCGGTCATTTGGCAATCATAAAAGTGTTTCCACGTCCTTATTTAGTTGTGTTTGCTTTTTGCCATACAGATCACCGCGTGTGTCTGCACAGCCGCATATTGTACGTTCAGCTGAAACCGTTTTGGAGATCTCTATATCATCCAAGTTGCGCGCGTGGTTTTCGAAAAACGAATCGTACAGTAACACGAGTGTCGTCTGCTCACACTTCCCGAGGACGACCGGGCCTAGACGGTTCTCATGAGATGATGCCAACAGAGCACCTGCCGAGGCAGGCTCAGTTCTTCTTCAAAGATGCATACTGCTCAGGAGACGATACCGCCATGCCGAAAAATTTGTGTCAATAGACATTCTCCTTTCCAGTATTTACGACTATGAGGAGATATATCTCTTTTCTGGATTTATCATACCATAAATAGACTGGAAATGCAATAGATTTTTACAAGGGAAACAATGCGGAAACGTCTGAATTGATGTATAATTCGTATCAATAGAGTTCCTTGGTTGGTTTTGTGTGATAGAGGTGATGCACTTGCTTTTTGCACTTCTCGATTTCTTCTTTCCACCGCACTGTCCCTCCTGCCGCGCCTGTGTCGAACGACGCGGATTCTGTCCGGCGTGCGCGCGGCAGCTCATCGGCATGCGCCGTATGATGGAGATGGGCACGATGGCGGAGTACCTGTCGGGCGTCTGGGTCTTGGCGCACTATCGCGCCGGCGTCCGCGATCTTTTGCGCGCACTGAAATATCGCCGAACGATGACGGTGCTTGACGATTTGCGCACGATCCTCGCTGCGGGGGAGGAGGTGCTGGAGGAGCTTCCGCCGTCCCTTCTCGCCGTTCCCGTCCCGCTTGCACCGCAGCGGCAGAAAGAGCGCGGCTTTAACCAGACCGAGGCGATCTTTGCGCCGTGGTTTGCGGCGCATGGCATCTCCTTTGCGCCCCTTCTTGTTCGCACGCGTGAGACGATGCCGCTCTATGAGATGACGCGTACGGAGCGGCGACAGGAACTGCGCGGCGCGTTCGCTCTCGTCCATGGCGCAGATGTGCAGGGGAAGGATCTCCTGATCGTGGACGATATCATGACGACGGGGGCGACGCTGACGGAGTGTGCGCGCGTTCTGCGGTGCGGCGGAGCACGGCACGTCTATGCAATGGCGCTCGCGGGTGAACATCGCTGAGGACTTTCTTGTCAAATGGGCAGGAATGCTCTATAATGCACCCTATATAAAGGAGGAATTACTTTGGTGATGAATGGAGCGCGGGCTCTTTTGGAGAGCCTTCGGCAGGAGGGCGTGGAGGTCGTCTTTGGCTATCCCGGCGGTGCCGTCCTCACGCTGTACGATGAAGTATACAAGATGAAATTTCCGCATATCCTCACGCGCCATGAACAGGGTGCCGCGCACGCTGCAGACGGCTATGCGCGCGCCTCGGGCAAGGTCGGCGTGGTCTTTGCGACCTCGGGACCGGGCGCGACGAACCTCGTGACGGGGATTGCAACGGCGAATATGGACTCCGTTCCGATGGTCTGCATCACGGGTCAGGTCGCCAATCCATACATCGGCAAGGACTCCTTTCAGGAGGCAGACATTGTCGGCGTTACGACACCCATCACGAAGCACAATTACCTCGTCAAGGACGTAAATGATCTGCCGCGCGTGATCAAGGAGGCCTTCTTCATCGCGCGGACGGGACGCCCCGGTGTCGTCGTCATCGACGTGGCAAAGGATGTGTTCGATGCAGAGATCGACTTTGCCCCTCCTGCTGCCGCCGCCTTGCGCGGATACAGCGGCAGTGTCCCTCTGGATGTCGATGCCGTACGTGCGGCAGCGAACGCCCTCCGCACAGCGGAGCGGCCGCTGCTCTTTGTCGGCGGCGGTGTCATCCTCTCGGATACATCTGAATACGTACGGGAACTCCTCGCCTTGACGGGGATGCCTGCCGTCTCCACACTGATGGGGCTCGGCGGCGTCCCTGCGGATACGCCGGGCTATACGGGGATGGCGGGGATGCATGGCACCTATGCCTCCAATATGGCGATCCAGGACTGCGACCTGCTGCTCGCCGTCGGCACGCGCTTCAGCGACCGCGTGACGGGCGCAGTGGCAGAGTTTGCTCCGAAGGCGCGCATTGTCCACTTTGACATTGACCCCGCCGAGTTCAACAAGAACGTACGCGCCGATATCCCTGTCCTCGGAGATCTGCGCGAGAGTCTGCCCGCCTTCCTCGATGCCCTGCGCCCTGCGGCGGCAGATGTAGTCTCCCGTATGCCGGCGTGGCAGGCGAGTGTCCGCACCATGGAGGAAAAGCATCCGCTCGGGTGGAAGGAGTGTGCGGCGATCCGCCCCGAGGAACTTCTGCACCGCGTGCGTGAAATCGTCGGCCCCGATACCATCTGCGTCACGGATGTGGGACAGCATCAGATGTGGGCGGCACAGTACTATGCGTGTACGGAGCCGCGCCGCTTCCTCACCTCGGGTGGACTCGGCACGATGGGCTACGGGCTTCCTGCGGCGATCGGGGCAAAGCTCGCGCGTCCCGACAAGGAAGTTGTGCTGATTACGGGCGACGGCAGCATTATGATGAACTGCCAAGAGTTTGCGACCATCGCGGACAACGATATTGATGTGAAGGTTGTCATCGTACACAACTCCATCCTCGGCATGGTCGGTCAGTGGCAGCGCCTGTTCTACAATCATCATTACTCCGCATCGGAGCTCAAGGGCAAGACGGACTTCGTCAAACTCGCTGCGGCGATGGGCGTTGCGGGATGCCGCATCGAAACGCGGGCGGAGTTCGCAGAAGTTCTGCCGCGTGTGCTCAGTGAAAAAGGAGCGCGTCTCATCGACGTCATCGTACCTGAGGAGGCAGATGTCGTGCCGATGGTGCCGGGCGGAAAGCGTCTCGACCAAATGGTGTTGGGAGGAAGATAAGATGGACAAATATTTGCTTGCCGTCCTTGTCGACAACAAACCGGGCGTCTTGACCCATATCGCAGGACTCATCAGCCGCCGTGCCTTCAACATCGAGAGCATCTCCGCCGGCTATACAGAGGAACCCTTGGTCACGCGCATCAATATCGTTGTCTCGGTCGCCTCGGAGAACGAACTGCGGCAGGTGGTGACACAGCTCTCCAAACTCATCGACGTGGTAAAGATCGTTAATCTTACCCAGTATGAGTCCATCACACGGGAGCTCGTGCTCATCAAGGTACACGCGACCAAGGAGACGCGTGCGGAGATCATCGATGTGGTCAACATCTTTCGTGCGCGCATTGTCGATGTTGGGCCAGAAAACGTCGTCGTGGAACTGACGGGCGACGCGAAGAAAATCGATGCCCTCTCGGAGCTCCTCTCCGACTACGGCATCATCGAGATTGCGCGTACGGGGGCCATTGCCCTCTCGCGCGGACCGATACCGGTCAAACAAATGTAGACAGAGTAAATAGAGTAAATTCTTATCGCAGTTCTTGGCAAGTGTCGACTGCTTGTGCAGCGAATTCCTTCCCATGCGGCGGTAGACCTGTTCGTGCCAAACAGCCGCGTGTTTTCGCTTGATCGAAGACACGCGGCTGTTTTTATGCGATGCTCTTTTTGACTTTTTTCAAAAAACCTATTGACTTTTTGACTAAAAACATTTACTATAGACATCGTAAGTTAGCACTCAGTTAATGAGAGTGCTAACACGACAAAAGATTTGGGATAAACTAGGAGGAAGATACCATGATTAAGCCATTGGGCGAACGTGTTGTCATTGAAGTCGCAGAGAGCGATGTCACGACGGCGAGCGGCATTGTGCTCCCCGATACGGCAAAGGAAAAGCCGCAGAAGGGCAAAGTTGTTGCGGTTGGTACGGGAAAGCTCCTCGAGAACGGACAGCGTGCAGGCCTTGAGGTCAAGGAAGGCGACAGCGTCGTTTTCTCGAAGTACTCGGGCTCTGAGATCAAGGTTGACGACAAGGACTACCTCATCGTTCGCGAGAGCGATATTCTGGCGATCCTGTAATAGATAGACGAAACGTGGAGGCAATAGAAATGGCAAAGCAGATTCTGTTTGACGAAGAGGCACGCCGCGCTCTTGGCCGCGGCGTTGATGCACTGGCAAATGCGGTCAAGGTAACGCTTGGCCCGAAGGGGCGCAACGTCGTCCTCGATAAGAAGTACGGTGCGCCGACGATCACGAATGACGGTGTGACGATTGCACGCGACATTGAGCTCGAGGATCCGTTCGAGAACATGGGCGCGCAGCTCGTGAAGGAAGTTGCGACGAAGACGAACGACATCGCGGGCGATGGTACAACGACGGCGACGCTCCTCGCACAGGCAATGATCCAGGAGGGTATGCGCAACGTGGTGGCGGGCGCGAACCCGATGATCGTTAAGAAGGGTATCGACATGGCGGTCAAGACGCTGGTCGAGGAGATCAAGAGCAAGGCACAGAAGGTCGAGACGAAGGCAAAGATCGCGCAGGTTGCGTCGATCTCCTCGGCGGACTCCGAGGTCGGCGAGCTCATCGCTGAGGCAATGGAGAAGGTCGGCAAGGACGGCGTCATCACGGTTGAGGAGTCCAAGACCATGGACACGAACCTCTCCGTCGTCGAGGGCATGCAGTTCGACCGCGGCTATATCTCGCCGTACATGGTGACGGATACGGACAAGATGGAAGCCGTCATGGATGATCCCTATGTGCTCATCACCGACCGTAAGATCTCCTCCGTCGCGGATATCCTGCCCGTTCTGGAGCAGGTTGTGAAGCAGGGCAAGCAGATCGTCATCATCGCAGAGGATCTCGATGGTGAGGCCCTTGCGACCATCGTGGTCAACAAGCTGCGCGGCACGTTCAAGGCACTCGCGGTCAAGGCGCCGGGCTTTGGCGACCGCCGCAAGGCAATGCTTGAGGATATCGCTATCCTCACGGGCGGTACGGTCATCAGCGAAGAGGTCGGCCGCAAGCTCGACAGCGTCACGATCGAGGATCTCGGCCGTGCACGTCAGGTGCGTTCCTCCAAGGAGGAGACGACGATTGTCGACGGCGCAGGCGACAAGGCACAGATCTCCGCACGCGTAGCACAGCTCAAGAAGCAGATCGCAGAGACCACGTCCGACTTTGACCGTGAGAAGCTGCAGGAGCGTCTGGCAAAGCTCGCCGGCGGTGTTGCTGTGGTCGAGATCGGTGCAGCGACGGAAGTCGAGATGAAGGACAAGAAGTACCGCGTTGAGGATGCACTCAATGCGACGCGTGCGGCAGTCGAAGAGGGCATCGTTGCCGGCGGCGGCACGACGTTCATCGACATTCTCCCGGCACTCGACAAGCTGAACGTCGAGGGCGACGTCAAGGTCGGCGTCGAGATCGTGCGCCGTGCAGTCGAGGCTCCGGTGCGCCAGATCGCTGAGAACGCAGGCCTTGAGGGCTCGGTTGTCGTTGACAGCGTGAAGAAGGCGGGCGACGGCGTTGGCTTCAATGCACTCGAGAACACCTACGTCGACATGATCGGCGCAGGCATTGTCGATCCGGCAAAGGTCACGCGCTCTGCTCTGCAGAATGCGGCATCGATTGCGGCCATGGTACTCACCACCGAGACGCTCGTCACGGACAAGCCCGAGCCTGAGGCTCCGGCACCTGCGGGTGCACCCGGCATGGGCGGCATGGGCGGCATGATGTAAGGCGTCAGCACGAGTGAACCAATAAAAAGTGAACTCCCTTGTGAATTCTCATAAGGGAGTTTATCCTTTTCGCTTTCCACATAGTTCTTTTCTGTTTAAGGGAGGGATTGTGATGAAAATGAAGAAAATCGCAGCGGCAATGGCACTCGGCTGTCTGATGCTCAGTGCAACGGCATTTGCAGAGGAAGCGCAGGACCGCACTGTGCAGCAGTGCTTCCAGAAGGATGAACTTATCGTCCTCGACAAGCAGGATGTTGCAGGCGGCAAGGGGACACTTCATGGATTGTTCTCATTCACACGCAACATGGCAAAGCCGGAACAGGCGATCAAGGAGATCGGTTGGATGCGCCTTGAAAAGGGATCGTCGATCGGTCTGCATAAGCACGGCGTAAATGAGGATGCGTACATCATTATTTCGGGCGAGGGGATCTTCACGGATGGTGACGGCAACGAGACCGTTGTCCATGCGGGCGATATTACTATTGCGCGTGCCGGACAATCCCATGCACTTCGCAACGAGAAGGATGAGCCGCTCATCTTCCTCGATGTGATTGCGCAGAATGACGGATTGCAGAAGTAAGTCAACTGCGAAGAAGCATGTTTCTTTACAGATGGAAACATGCTTCTTTTTTGTCGTGATGTTTACATAAATTCATATATCGTCATATTGTAAAAATAACTCTGTGGTGGTATACTAAATATAAATGGTGATTGATATCTCCACTGATGGTGGGGTGAAAGGAGTTTCGCATGCTGAATATGGATAAGAAACTCGCAAAGCGCGAGGAAGAGGGCAAAATCATCCGTGCGGGCATCGTCGGTGCAGGGCAGATGGGACGCGGCATGGTCACGCAGATGGCGCTCATGAAGGGGATCATGCCCGCTATTGTCTCGGATATCAAATTTGAAAACGTCATCAACGCCTTCCACTATGCGGGGATCAGCGACGAGGACATCGCTGTCGCAAAGACCCTCGAAGAGGCGAACCGCTATATGGAGCAGGGAAAATACGTCGCGACAGAGAACTCCGATTTCATCTCGCAGGCGAATCTTGTTGAAGTTGCGATCGACGTGACAGGCGTGCCGGAGGTCGGCGTCAAGATCGCGATCGACGCGATGAACAATAAGAAGCACGTTGTCATGATGGACGTCGAAACGGATGTTGTTATCGGCAGCTACCTCAAGAAACTCGGCGACAAGAACGGTGTCATCTATACCGGATCGGCGGGTGATGAGCCGGGTGCTGTTATGGAACTGTACTCCTTTGCACGTGCGATGGGCATGGAAGTCAAGGTCATGGGCAAGGGAAAGAACAATAAACTGGACTATGACTGCAACCCAGATACCGTTCTCGAGGAGGCAACGCGCCGCAAGATGAGTCCGCGCATGCTCACCTCCTTCAAGGACGGCACGAAGACCATGGTTGAGATGACGGCGATGTCGAATGCGACGGGACTTATTCCCGATGTGATCGGCGGACATGGTCCCTCTGCGTCACCGAAGGATCGCTGCGCCGACCTCAATCAGATATTCAAGCTAAAGAAGGACGGCGGCATACTCAATAAGCATGGCGTCGTGGAGTACGTCAACGGCATCGCGCCCGGCGTCTTTGTCACCGTCACCACGGAGAACGAGGAGATTGCCTACCAGATGGGCTATCACAGCATGGGCCCCGGCCCCCTCTGGACGCTCTATCGCCCGTATCACCTCTGCAACCTAGAGACACCGCTTACCGTTGCGAAAATTGTCATCGACGGCGAGCCGACCATCATCCCGCTCGACGGTCCGGTCAGTGAGTGTATTGCCGTTGCCAAACGTGACCTGAAGGCGGGCGAGATGATCGATGGCATCGGCGGCTACACGACCTATGGATCGATTGCGACGGCCGAGGAGACGTATAAGAACGGCTATGTCGTCTATGCTCTTGTCAACAAAAACACGCGCATGAAATGCGATGTCAAGAAGGGGACACTCCTCACACTTGACATGGTCGACCTTGACACGTCCACGCAGCTCTATCAGGTGCGTAAAGAGCAGGACAAGATGTATGGCAATGGCTACGCGCTGAAGTAAAGGAATCACTGATAAATTCAGCACCGCCATCTTAACGCATCTTTTTTGCCCGCACTTCGTCGGCAAATCCTCCACAGAGCACCACTCTGCGTCCGGTTTGCCTCCTAGTTCGGACGAAAAAATCTGCGCTAATCTGACGGACTTCATTTTATCAGCGATTCCTAAAGGAATCACTGAGCTTCCTATAATGCCCCCCACGATGCATGCGTGGGGGGTTCGCTTTTGAGAAATTGAGATATGAGGATGTAATGTATGTTTTGGCTTGAACTCATTGTTGTGTTGGGGATGCTGCTCGTCGGTGCACGCATCGGCGGCATCTTTCTCGGCATGTCGAGTGGTATCTCCCTTGCCGTACTTATCTTTGGCTTCGGCTGCACACCGGGCAAACCGCCGATCGACGTCGTCATGATCATCATGGCGGTCGTTGTCACTGTCTCCGTCCTGCAGGCGTCGGGCGGTATGGACTATCTCATCCAGGTGGCGATCCGCATGCTGCGAAGCAACCCGAAGCGGATCAGCATCTATGCGCCGCTCATCAGTTGGCTCTTTACCTTCATGTGCGGAACGGGCTATATTGCCTACGGTATCCTGCCCGTGATTGCTGAGGTGGCGCGTGAGGCGGGCGTGCGCCCCGAGCGGCCGATCTCCATCTCCGTCATCGCCTCACAGCAGGCCATCACAGCCTGTCCCATCTCGGCAGCGACCGTCGCCCTGTTGGGGTTTCTGGCTCCCGCGAACATCTCCCTGATCGATATTCTCCTCGTCTGCGTCCCTGCAACGCTCATCGGCGTACTGGCGGGAGCTCTCTATGCCTCACGCATGGGCGCGGAACTCGCAGAGGATCCCGCCTATTTGGCACGCGTCGCAGCGGGGGATGCTGCACCGATCCATGAAAAGACAGACTTTCAGGAAAAGACATTCGGGCATCGGGAAAAAACAGCCGTTGTACTCTATATCCTCGCGACTGTCTTGGTCATTGCCTTCGGCATCTTCCCTGAACTGCGCCCGACCTATCTCGTCGGTGACCAGATAACGATGCTTCCCATGACCATGACCATCGAGATCGTCATGATGATTATGGCGGGCGTCATCCTTCTTGCAGCTAAGGTCGATGTCTACTCCGTCATCGAGCAGTCTGTGTTCAAACAGGGACTCATGGGCGTCTACTGCGTCTTTGGACTTGCGTGGGCAGGGGATACGCTCGTCGAGAACAACCTCGCCTTCCTGCAGGGCGGTGCACAGGACATCGTCATGGCACATCCGTGGGTCTTTGCGCTCGTCCTCTTCTTCCTCTCCTCGCTGATTCTCAGTCAGGCAGGCACGCTCGGGGCACTCGCGCCGCTCGGGCTCTCACTCGGCATCTCTGCACCGATGATGATCGGCCTCTTCCCCGCAGTCAGCGGACTCTTTTTCATCCCCAGCTACGCTACCGTCCTCGCGGGCATTGCCTTTGACCGCACGGGAACAACATGTATCGGCAAGTACGTCTTTAACCACAGCTTTATGCTGCCCGGCCTCATCACCTGCACGGTCAGCGTCGCCATCGGTCTGGGGCTAGCAGGCATGCTTCTTTGAGATTCCTCGGGATAAGATCAGTAAAAGCAAAAAAGGAATCTTCCTTTTGGGGAGATTCCTTTTTTGAGTTAAGCGCAGGTGAAAAAATCATTCGGTACGGTGATGTTCATACAGGATGTCAGAATATCCTTACTCTCCGATTACGACAATCGTGCATTTGCGTGTGCGCGGACGGGTGCGGTCGAAGTCGACAAAATAGCAGTAGCCGGTCGTGCCGACTCCGAGTTTGCCGTCTGTTACTTCGAATGTTTCCGATGAGCCGATGAGGGTCGCCTTAAGATGTGCGTCGCAGTTCCAGAGAGCGGTGCGGTCTCCGCATGGAAGATAAGCCTCGGCATCCGGCCAGCTCTCAACGGCGCGATAGTGCTCCTCTCCGGGATATTGGTATTGGTTCCAGCCCGTTTGGTTCGGTATGATCTTTTGGAGCACGGCATCCAGATCGTTTTGGAGGAACTCATTGCCGTCTGCATCCACATCGTGAACGAACTCTTCGAAGAATACGGCGCAGGTCGTATGCGGCGAGATTACTGTCACGATCCCTTCACGGATAGCACTCTCACGGATCGCCGTACGTAGTTCCTCGGTGATGTTGATAAAGGTTGGCGTTCTTCCGTGTGACGTGAGGGATAGTTTTTTCTTAAAAACGCTCATATATTTTCTCCTTATTTACGATGCTCTGATACACCTCGTATCACAGCGTCTGCCATCTCTGCGATGCGTACGGCAGGATCAGGTGCGTTTAGAATACCGCTTGTTGCACCGCTGCCGTCCGCTCCGAGATGCACAACACGGTAAACATCGTCCGCTGTTGTAATGCCCGATGCAATCATGATGCCGATGGTGGGGTTGATCGTGCGGATTTCTGTAACAATGGAAGTTGTATAACTGTCGTCTGCTGTCTTGCCCGTGCCGATGAGGTCAGTCGGTTCGCAGAGGAGAATATCTGGGCTGAAGGCGGCAATAGCACGACCCTCGGCAAGTGAGTCCGCACAGGCGATGGTTGTGATGCCAAGCTCGCGTGCACGTACAATGGTTTTTGATAATTCTGCGATGGTCATAGGATGTTCTGCATGGTTGAGGAAGGTTGCGCGAGCCCCTGCCGCATAGAGTGCTTCGGGGAGCAGGTGCCCCATGCCGCGTCCGGGGTGTAGACTCTCCATTGCCTGTGCGGTGACGACGATCGAGTCCGTATTCTCACGAATGAGTCGGATATCTGAGAACGGGCAGGTAAAGTAGATCGTCAGACCAGTTCGCTTTGCTACGGTATCAGAGGCCTTGGCGAGAGCGAGGGATTCCTCTCCGTATAGGTAAGATTTTGGGTTGACGACGAGGAAAGGCGTGGGCTGTGTCTGCATGATCGAACCTCCTATATCGTTGAAAATCACCAGTGAATATGCAAATGATCAAGAGATAAAAATATGTTACCATAGGTAATATGTTTTTATCAAGTCAATTTATGTTGACAAAAGAACAAGTAATCGAATACCATGACAAAAGGAAAAGAGAAGGGAGATACGGCCATGACAGGGAAAAGACGACGTCCTCTGCACGAGAGTGTGCGTGATGCAATGGAGCGACAATTTGCCGATTTAGCCTACTTCTCTCCCATTCCCGGAGAACGCGAGCTGTGTCAACAGTTGGGCGTCAGTCGGCCAACCATACGGCGGGCGCTTGATCTTCTGGTAGCAGAGAATAAGATTGTTCGGATGCAGGGACGCGGCTCGTTCTATACAGGAGAGAAGATACCAGTGGATTACTCGGAGGCCACAATGCGAGGTTTTGGGCTTGCGCAGATGTTCTCAGCAGAGGGACGTGTCACGCGAAGCATGGTACTGCAGCAGGTGGTCGAAACGGCGCATGGTAATCTTGCAGCGATGCTCGGTATCGCTGAGGAGACACTTGTCTTTCATCTCAAACGTCTGCGCTATGTGGATGAAAAGATCTATGCGCTTACGGATGACTATGTCCCACTTTTACTATGCCCAGAACTCATGCACCTCAATTTTGCGGAACATGGTCTACTTCGTACCTTGGAGGAGCATGATGTTCATCCCTATGCAGAGGACAAGACCATCGAGGTGATTCGCGCGACACCGGAAACGGCACTCTATCTTGAGGTTCCGGAGGAGGCACCGATCTTTGTCACACGGATATTGACGACGGATCGTGAGGGGCGGGTCATTCAATATGCAACATCGAGGGCCGATGCTTTCCGTAGTCGTTTTCGTGTGCGCTCAACAAGAAAATGACCAATGGTAAATAAAATAATTGACAAATGGACTCCTCTGAAATATGATAATCGCAATATCTATGTGTTTTTCAGAAAAAGGAGGATACCTCATGCTGGTCGATGGAAAATCTGTACTCAATGCTGCGAAGGCCGGGCATTATGGCATTGTGGCGCCCGATTTTCTCACGCTAAATGCCTGCCGTACCTTCGTACAAACGGCTGATACCCTCAAAACGCCGATCTTGCTTTCTTTCGCGCAGGGGCATGCTGGGCTGATCTCTCTCGAGGAGGCAGCGCTTGTCGGCAAATACTGGGCGGAGAAGGTGGAGACGCCGATCGTTCTGCATCTTGATCACGGGCAGGACTTTGATTTTCTTCGGCGTGCCATCGACCTCGGGTTTACCTCTGTTATGCTTGATGCGTCGATGGAGAAGATGGAGGAGAACATTCGCCGTACCAAGGAGGTTGTTGCTTATGCCCATTCGAAGGGCGTGAGTGTCGAGGCGGAGATTGGGCACGTTGGTGGCGCATCAGAGGGGATCGAGGGGGGGATCTCTGACAGTGTGTATACTACGGTTGAGGAGGCACGGACATTTGTCGATGAGACAGGTGTTGACTCCCTTGCCGTATCGATCGGCACCTCGCATGGTGTCTATCAGAGCAATCGTACGCCAGAGCTGAACTTTGTGCGGCTGCGTGAGCTCTCTGATGCAGTTCCCGTGCCCCTCGTTCTTCACGGAGGTTCCGGCACTGGGGACGAGAACCTGCGGCGTGCCGTACGCGACGGTATTACGAAGCTGAACGTCTATACGGATTTCCTTACGGGGGCAATGGAGGAGATACACGCCGTACAGACGGATTCTTTGATCGAGATACAAAAGGCGGAAGATGAAGGAATGCGAAAGGTTCTTACCCACTATATTGAGCTCATATCCAAAACAGTGTAGGGAACCTATTATTGGGACTGTCGTACGAAGAATATGTTTCGTACGGCAGTCTTTTTGTATCGAGGAGAACAAATGCGAAGAAGACACTAAACAGTACAACACGTTTACAAAAATTCAATCAAGAAAATATTGTAAAAACAATAATCTGATGCTATAATTATGAACGATAGAAAGATAAAGGGGAAGGAGGGATGATTCCTTGCAGACAGAGGTGCTTCTCGGTGTGATCTTCCTGCTCTTTGTTATTCAGGTGATCGGTACGCATCTACAGGTGAAAGAATATAAGCGTGCCGTGCGTGAAATGCACAAACTTGGCAATGTTGGGATTGGTTCGCGTCGACGAAAGCTCGGCCCATCGAGTATTGTTGTGATCGCCTGTCGCTCCAATGGTGAAATCTTGGATGGACGCATTATGCAGGGAATGACTATTCTCAGCCGCTTTCGCCCGATGAAGGGAATAGAGGGGCGCACGATCTATGATCTGCATGCAGAGTATGAAGCCTTGCCGGAGAGACGCCGTGCTTACTATAAGGGGCATATCCAGGCACTCGATGCCCTGATTGCACGGCTGGGGGATGGAAGTTAGGGAAACACTGATAAACTCAAACTTCGCAGATAAATAACGTACTGCAAGCCTTGAA
>CAUTTS010000043.1:0-20613 GCA_963541465.1 uncultured Selenomonas sp. | reverse complement strand
CGTAGAGTTTGAATCGCGGAATTTTTTTCACAATAAAAGAGGGTTTTTCCTATTCATGTAGAAATGAGACAGAGTGTGGGAATAAGTGACAAAAAGTCACGCATCCCACATCCATTGACACCGATCTTTTGGAAGGAAGAGGTAACTATGGCAACTATTGATCTGACTCAATACGGCATCACGGGGACGACGGAGA
The DNA here is from genome assembly GCA_963541465.1 of uncultured Selenomonas sp. GTDB lineage: Bacteria > Bacillota > Negativicutes > Selenomonadales > Selenomonadaceae > Centipeda. The sequence goes on along the minus strand of CAUTTS010000043.1, from coordinate 20,417 downwards.
TCGTCCACAATCCGGACTACGATCAGCTGTTCCGCGAGGAACTGCGCCCCGATCTCGAGGGGTATGAGCGCGGACAGGTCACGAATATGAAGGACGCCGTCAACGTCATGACGGGCATCTACACGGGACGTTCGCCGAAGGATAAGTACATCGTAGACGATGAGACGTCGCATGACACGGTGTGGTGGACGTCTGACGCCTACAAGAACGACAACCACCGCGCCTCGCAGAAAGCATGGAACTCCGTGCGCGAGATCGCAATCCGCGAGCTCTGCAACAAGCGGCTCTTTGTCGTCGATGCCTTCTGCGGAGCCAACGAAAATACGCGCATGGCCGTTCGCTTCATCGTCGAAGTGCCGTGGCAGGCGCATTTTGTGACGAATATGTTCATTCGTCCGACGGCAGAGGAGCTCGAGAACTTCAAGCCCGATTTCGTGGTCTACAATGCGGCAAAGGCACGCGTCATGCACTTCGGCGATCTCGGTCTGAACTCCGAGACGGCGGTCATGTTCAACCTCACAAGCCGTGAGCAGATCATCGTCAATACGTGGTATGGCGGCGAGATGAAAAAGGGTATGTTCTCGATGATGAACTACTATCTCCCGCTGAAGGGCATTGCCTCCATGCACTGCTCGGCAAATACGGATATGAACGGCGAGAATACGACGCTGTTCTTCGGCCTTTCCGGCACGGGCAAGACAACGCTCTCGACGGATTCGGAGTGCCTCCTGATCGGCGACGATGAGCACGGCTGGGATGATGAGGGCATCTTCAACTATGAGGGCGGCTGCTATGCGAAGGTCATCAACCTCGACCCCGAGGCGGAGCCCGACATCTACAACGCCATTCGCCGTGACGCACTCCTTGAGAATGTGACGGTCGATCTTGCGGGGCATGTGGATTTTGCAGATAAGACGGTGACGGAGAACACGCGCGTCTCCTATCCGATTGACCATATCGAGCACATCGTGCTGGGCAAGGTCGCGAAGAAGTCGGCGGGCCCGCATGCAAAGCATGTCATTTTCCTCTCTGCCGATGCATTCGGCGTGCTGCCGCCCGTCTCGATCCTGACGCCGGAGCAGACGAAGTACTACTTCCTCTCGGGCTTCACGTCGAAACTCGCAGGTACGGAGCGCGGCATCACCGAGCCGACCCCGACGTTCTCCGCGTGCTTTGGACAGGCGTTCCTCGAACTCCATCCGGCAAAGTATGCGCACGAGCTCGTCCGCAAGATGCAGGAGCACGGCTCGCGTGCCTATCTTGTCAATACAGGGTGGAACGGCACGGGCAAGCGCATCTCCATTCAGGATACGCGCGGCATCATTCACGCGATCCAGAATGGTGCGATTGACAGTGCGCCGACGAAGAAACTCCCGTACTTCGATTTTGAGATCCCGACGGAGCTGCCGGGCGTCGATCCGAAGATCCTCGACCCGCGCGACACCTATGCAAGCCGCGTGGAGTGGGATGAGAAGGCAAAGGATCTGGCCGCACGCTTCATCAAGAACTTTGGCAAGTATGCAGGCAACGAGGACGCAGATGCGCTTGTCGCCGCAGGCCCTCAGCTCTGATGATTTCTTAGATATAAATGGAGGCTGCCGCAGAAATGCGGCAGCCTTTTTTGAAAGAATGGAGGAAGCGCGTGAATCTGACGGACAGTGTGAACGCCGTGCGCGGCGTCGGCATCAAGAAAGCAGCCCTCTTGGCGCGGCTCGGTGTACGGACGGTGTACGATCTTCTGACGTTCTATCCGCGTGCCTATGAGGATCAGAGCCGCATCACGCGCATCTTGGATCTCGCGGCAGGGATGCGTGCGACCGTGCTCGGCGTGATTCAGCAGGTGGCGGAGCGGCAGACGCGGCGGCGTGGCTTCACCGTTCTCACGGCACTTGTCGGTGATGGGACAGGCTATGCGCAGGCGGTCTGGTTCAATCAGCGCTTTTTGAAAGGTAAGCTGCGCACAGGACAGCGCATTCTCCTCACGGGGAAGGTGGATTATGCCTATGGCGGAGGCGGGCAGATGGCATTCTCGCCCGTCACATCCTTTGCTTTGCTCGGATCGCAGGAGGACGCCACGGCGCATCTCGGCATTCTGCCGGTCTATGCGGCAACGGAGGGGCTGACGCAGAAACAACTGCGGCAGATGACGACAGATGTATTCGCACACGCGGGCGCGGAGCTGACGGAGACCCTGCCGGAGCAGATTCGGGCGGAGTATCACCTCATCGGGCGCGCGGCGGCATTTCGTCAGATTCACTTCCCCAAGGATACGGAGGAGCTCGCAGCGGCACGGCGGCGGCTCGCCTTTGAGGAACTCTATCTCATCCAGTGTGGGCTGCTCGCGCTCAAAAAGCAGACGGCAGAGCATGAGGAGGGGATTGCCCATCGGGCGAACGGTGCACGCATTGCGCGCGTACGCGATGCACTTCCCTTTGCCCTGACCGAGGATCAGGAGAAGGTCTGGGCGGAGATCTCGCGCGATATGGAGGCTCCGCTGCCCATGCGCCGCCTTGTGCAGGGGGATGTTGGCTCGGGCAAGACGGCGATTGCGCTCCTTGCCCTCGTCAAGACGGTGGAGAGCGGCTGTCAGGGCGCGCTGATGGCACCGACGGAGATTCTTGCGCGCCAGCACTATGACGGGCTGCGAAACCTCCTGACACCGCTCGGTATCCGCGTGGGCTTCCTCTCGGGGCGGCTCACAAAAAAGGAGCATACGGACGTGCTGTCCGCTCTCGCCGCACATGAGATCGACATCGTCATTGGCACCCATGCGCTGATTCAGGAGGGCGTGGCGTTTGACCGCCTCGGACTCGTGGTGACGGATGAGCAGCATCGTTTCGGTGTGGCACAGCGCTCCGCGCTCGAAAAAAAGAGCGAGGTCGTGCCCGATGTGCTCGTCATGACGGCGACGCCGATCCCGCGGACGATGACGTTGACGGTCTACGGCGATCTGGATGTTTCGCGCATCGAACATCTGCCGCCGGGGCGGCAGCCCATCCGTACATTCCTGCGCGATGAGACGGCGCGGGCGAAGATCTACGCCTTCGTTCGCCGCGAGATCGAGCGTGGGCGGCAGGCGTATGTCGTCTGCCCCTTGATTGAGGCAAATGAGGAGAGCGATCTGCCGTCGGCGGAGGAGGTTTACGCGGAACTCTCATGCGGCTCTTTTCGCGGCATCCGCTGTGGGCTTGTCCATGGCCGACTGAAGGCGACGGATAAGGAGGCGGTGATGCGCGGCTTCTACGCAGGAGAGATCAAGCTGCTCGTGGCGACGACCGTGATCGAGGTGGGTGTCAATGTGCCGAATGCGACGGTTCTCGTGGTCGAGCACGCGGAGCGGTTCGGACTGGCACAGCTGCATCAGCTGCGGGGACGCGTGGGGCGCGGCAGTGATGCGTCCTACTGCATCCTCATAGCGGGGCGGCAGGCGGCGGGAGCGGAGCGGCTGCGCGTGATCGAGGAGACGAGCGACGGATTCCGTCTGGCGGAGGAGGATCTGCGGCTGCGCGGACCGGGGCAGTTCTTCGGCGCGATGCAGCATGGGCTGGGCGATTTGAAGATCGCCGACGTGCTCGCCGACATGGATCTGCTTCTCCTCGCGCGGCGTGCGGCGCTGGCAACCGTCGATGATCCTGCGGCACTCGATTTTGTCCGACCGGCACTTTTGCAGCAGTATCGCGAGCAGTTTGAGCATATACGGGAGGTATGAGGGTATTCCTTGACAGCGGTGGATTTTCTGCGATAGAATAGGACAGATGATAACATAGGAGGGGATTGCCTTGACAAATGTTTTGGTCAACGGTGCCTGCGGACGCATGGGACGCGCTGTGTTGAAAGCCGTGATTGAGGATCCGGAGCTGACGCTTGTCGGTGCGGTGGACATCAATGCGTGCGGCGACAGCGGCGAACTCGCAGGGCTAACGAAGAACGGCGTGCTTGTGGAGACGGATCTCGCGGCAGCACTCGAACGTCTGCATCCGGACGTGATGATCGACTTTACGCGACCCGATGTCGTCTATCAGAATGTGCTGCTGGCACTCACGCATAAGGTGTCACCCGTGGTTGGGACGACGGGCATCTCGGAGGAGCAGCAGCGTGAGATCAAGGCGGCGGCAGAGAAGAATGATACGCCGGCGTTTATCGCACCGAATTTTGCCATCGGCGCGGTACTGATGATGCTGATGAGCCGCATGGCGGCGAAGTACATGCCCGAGGTGGAGATCATCGAACTGCACCACGACAACAAGCTCGATGCGCCCTCAGGCACGGCCGTGCGGACGGCGGAGATGATCGCCGAGGTGCGTGAGGTGCATGAACAGGGGCATCCCTGCGAGAAGGAGACGCTCGACGGTGCGCGCGGCGCGGACTTTGAGGGCATGCGCATCCACAGCGTGCGCCTGCCGGGCTATGTCGCACACCAGGAGGTCATCTTCGGCGGGCTCGGGCAGACCCTCACGATCCGCCACGACTCGATCAACCGTGAGTCGTTCATGCCGGGCGTTGTGCTCGCCGCAAAGAAGGTGCGCTCGCTCACGTCGCTCACGGTCGGACTGGATAAGCTGCTGTAAGGGGAAGAATATGAAGAAATATCGTGTCGCAATACTCGGTGCAACGGGTGCGGTCGGACAGGAATTCCTGACACTCATCGAGGAGCGCAAGTTCCCGTTTTCGGAGCTGCGGCTGCTCGCGTCCAGCCGCTCCGCAGGGAAGAAAATCGCGTTCATGGGCAAGGAGTACACGGTGCAGGAGACGACGCCGGACTCCTTTGAGGGAATGGATATCGCGCTCTTTGCGGGCGGTGCGGCAAGCAAGGAGTTTGCTCCCCATGCCGTCAAGGCAGGGGCGATCGTCATCGACAACTCGAGTGCCTTCCGTATGGATCCCGAGGTGCCGCTCGTCGTGCCCGAGGTCAATCCCGAGGCGATCAAGGCACACAAGGGTATCATCGCGAACCCAAACTGCTCGACCATCATCATGGTCATGGGGCTGAAGCCACTCTATGATATCGCGAAGATCCGCCGCATCGTCGTGTCGACCTATCAGGCGGTCTCCGGTGCGGGCAAGGAGGGGATGGCAGAGCTCGAGGAGCAGGTCGCAGCCCTCGCCTCCGGCAAAGAGCCCGTGGCAAAGGTTCTGCCCGTCGGAAAACTGCCGAAGCACTATCAGATCGCGTTCAACCTCATTCCGCAGATCGACGTCTTCAAGGACAACCTCTACACCAAAGAGGAAATGAAGATGATCGACGAGACAAAGAAAATCATGGGCGACGACCGTATGCGCATCACGGCGACGACGGTGCGTGTACCCGTCTACCGCAGCCATGCCGAGTCCGTCAACGTCGAGTTTGAGGACAAGGTGACGCTCGAGGCGGCACGCGCGGCGATTGCGGCGTTCCCGGGCATCATCCTGCGCGACAACCCTGCAGAGCAGAAGTATCCGATGCCGCTCTTCACCTCGAACAAGTACGATGTGGAGATCGGCCGTCTGCGTTACGATGAGTCGCAGGAGAATACGCTGAACTTCTGGATCTGCGGCGACCAGATCCGCAAGGGCGCGGCACTCAATGCACTCCAGATCGCAGAGTACATGATCGCACACGATCTCGTTTGAACGGTGCGTCATAGGTCAAATAGGAAAAGAGCACTTGCGAAATATCGTGAGTGCTTTTCTCATGGAAACCCATAGAGGGGAAAGGTTGTGAATCTCGTGCATTTAATCTGCTGGCTTGACAGAAGTATCTATGCGGTGGTTGAGCATGAGGTTCTCTCGGGGAATGTCATCCTTACCGATGAGCGAATCGAACACATCAAAGAACATCACCCGAACGATTACGAGCTGTTTATTCACTTTATTCCACAGGTGAGTGAGGATCCAGACTATATCATCGCCTCCTCAAAGCCCCATACAGCAGTGGTATTGAAAACGATTGAAGAAGGTGGGCACAGATTCAAAGTCATCTTGCGCCTGCGTGTGGAAGGTGATCCGTCACATTATCAGCACTCGATTATTTCGTTCTGGCGTATTGGTGATACTACATGGAGGAAAATTCTGAAGAACAAAGTCGTCCTTTACAGGCGGGACTGATATTGCTATAATACAGATAAGAAAAGGCGACTGGCTTTTGAGGTGAAAAAAGCGTCCTCACGCGCCGCATGCTTTATGCAATGGGCAAAAGAGATGTCGGGTGTGACGCTCCGACCAAAAGCAGTGCCTTTTTGGTATCTGAGAGCACTCTGCTAACAGCGGAGTGTTTTTTTATGCCCATTTTTGGCATGTGCCAACGACGTAGAAAAGTATGGTAGGAGGTAAGTCCTTTTTTATGCTGCACTCATTTCTGAGAAGGAGAAAGGAATCCTTGTATATCAAGGCTTACAGAAAATCTCATCCATTGTATACCAAGAAAACCGAATATGTGTTTTCTTGAAAAAAATACCTGTTTTTGCTATAACTGTAGATAAAAGTGGTGGATTGTGGTGAATTGTGTCATATAGTGGCGATAGAATCCTGAAAGGTGGTGTGGCCGGATGTTCATGGGGGAGTACACCCACAGCATTGATGCCAAGGGCCGCGTCATCCTGCCTGCCGATTTTCGACAGGAGCTCGGGGTCTCGTTCATCATCACCAAGGGCCTTGACGGCAGTCTGTTCCTCTTTCCTCAGGCGGCGTGGGATGAGTTCACGGCGAAGCTGCGGACGCTCTCGATTGCCGATCCGAATGCCCGCGCTTTTGTGCGCTTTTTCATCGCGGGGGCGCGGACGCTCGAATGCGATAAGCAGGGGCGTTTCCTCGTGCCCGCGAATCTGCGCGACTATGCGGACATCGGACTGAAGCAGGATGTGATCCTCACGGGCGCGGATACGCGTATCGAGGTCTGGGCGAAGGAGAAGTGGGCACGCTATGCAGGGGAGGTCGATCCGAACATCACGGAGATCTCGACGCAGCTGGCGGGCTACGGGATTACGATATGACAGAATTTCATCATGTGAGCGTCCTGCCGGAGGAGGCAGTGGCCGCGCTGAACGTCGTACCCGGCGGCATCTATGTGGACGCGACGCTCGGCGGCGCGGGACATGCACAGCGCATCGCTGCACAGCTGTCGGAGCACGGCCGTCTGATCGGCATCGATCAGGACGAGACGGCGATTGCCGCCGCGCATGAGCGGCTGGCGGATGTCCTCTGTCAGGTCTCCCTCGTGCGGGATAACTTCCGCAATCTCGCCGCGATCCTCGCGGCAGAGGGAGTTCCTCCCGTGGATGGAGTGCTCTTTGACCTCGGCGTGTCGTCGCCGCAGATCGATACGCCGGAGCGCGGCTTCTCCTATATGCAGGACGCACCGCTCGATATGCGCATGGATCAGAGAACGCGGCTCAGCGCGTATGATGTGATCAATACCTATACGGCGGAGCGGCTCACGGAGATTTTCTACACCTATGGAGAGGAACGATGGGCAAAGCGCATTGCTCTCTTTATTGAAAAGGAGCGTCAGGCGCATCCCATCACGACGACAGGAGACCTCGTTGCCGTGATTGATCGTGCTGTGCCGAAGGAGGTGCGCGCGCGCGGCGGACATCCTGCCAAGCGAGTGTTTCAGGCACTTCGCATCGAGGTCAACGATGAGCTCGGGATTTTGGAGGGGGCGCTGACAGCTGCCGTAGATGCCCTGAGGATAGGGGGACGGCTCGCAGTCATCACCTTTCACTCCCTCGAGGATCGCATCGTAAAGAATACGCTGCGGCGGCTGGCACAGGGCTGTATCTGTCCGCCGCATACGCCGATCTGTGTCTGCGGGCATACGCCCGAGGTGCGGCTCATCGGCAAGGCGCGTGCGGCGAGTGCCGCCGAGTGCCGTGCGAATACGCGCGCGCGCAGTGCAAAGCTGCGTGTGGCAGAAAAGATCAAGCGATAGGAGGGAGCGCACATGTTGGCGCAGAAAGAAGAGTATCTCAGTCATGAGCCCGCGTCGGTTCCGGCAGAGATGATGGAGCCCCCGAAGGAACCGCTGATTCGTCATGAACTGAATACGAATCTGCGGAACTGCCTGCGCGCCATTTTCTTCCTCATCGCATTCGGTGCCATGGTGGTGACGCTGCTCGGCGGCATCGGTGCACAGAGCGGCTACACCCTCCTAGAGACGCGCCAGAAAGCAGATCAACTGGAGCAGGAGAACGAGCGTCTCAAAATCGAGATCGCCCAGCTGAAATCACCGTCGCGCATCGAGTCGATTGCTGTCGACCGACTCGGGATGCGCGTGCCGCGCAATACGTATTTTTCGCATGAAGGGGAATGAGGTTCTATGACGAAGCGTTTGGAGGAACTCGCCGCACTCCTGCCGGGAGCGCGCATCGTGGGGGATGCGCAGACGGAGATCACGTCCATTGAGCGTGATTCGCGCAGGGCGAGGGAGGGCACACTTTTTGCCTGTATCGTCGGCGCGCATGTTGACGCACACAGTTTCATACCGGATGTGGCGCGGGCAGGAGCCCGCGCTGTTTTGACAGAGCGGGCATCGGTGGATGTTCCCGCAGGGGTCGCCGTTCTCTACGTGCCAAATCTGGAGAAAGCACTGGACACGATCGTCCCGTTCTTCTATGATTATCCGGCGCGCGCCATGCGTGTCATCGGTATCACGGGGACGAACGGCAAGACGACGACAAGCTATCTCGTGCGCGCCATCCTGCGCCATGCGGGACGTCGTGTCGGGCTGATCGGGACGATTCAGGCGATGATCGAGGATGAGGTGCTGCCGACGGCGAATACGACGCCCGACATCATCGTGCTTCAGCAGATGCTTGCCGAAATGCGCACGCGCGGCATGGATGCGGTCGTCATGGAGGTGTCCTCTCACGCGCTTGCACTCGGGCGCGTGGCAGGGATCGAGTTCGATACGGCGGTCTTTACGAATCTGACGCAGGATCATCTTGACTTCCATAAAACCATGGAGAACTATGCGCGCGCCAAGGCACACCTCTTTGAGCTCGTGTCCGCCCCCGGAGCGAAGGAGGGTAAGACGGCGGTGCTGAACGCCGACGATGCAGCATCAGAGACGATGCGCGCATATACGCGCTGCCCGATCATTACCTATGGCGTTGACCATCCTGCCGATCTGACAGCACAGGATGTGCAGCTCGCGTGCGACGGCATGGAGCTGACGCTGATGCATGGCGGGAAATGTCTCTTTCACCTGCATACGGGCATCACGGGGATGTTCAATGTGCACAATGTGCTCGCTGCCGTCGGTGCGAGCCTTGCCGAGCACGTGGCAGCGGTGGATATTGCCGCCGCACTTACGGCGTTTACGGGCGTGCCGGGACGGTTTGAGCTCGTGCGCGAGGGACAGGATTTCGCTGTGATTGTGGACTATGCGCATACGCCGGATGGGATGGAGAACGTCCTGCGCACGGCACGCGCGGTGACGAAGGGACGCATCATCGCCGTCTTTGGCTGCGGCGGTGACCGTGATCGGACGAAACGCCCCATCATGGGACGCATCGGTGCGGAGATGGCGGATATCGCCGTTCTGACCTCGGACAATCCACGCACGGAGGACCCCGCTGCGATTGTGGCTGAGGTGGAGCGCGGCGTGCTCCCCGTGATCGGGGATAAACCGTACGAAAAGATCGTGGACCGCCGTACGGCGATCTTCCATGCCATAGGGCGTGCACAGGCGGGGGATACGGTCGTCATCCTCGGCAAGGGACATGAGACCTATCAGATTCTAAAGGACAGAACGATTCACTTCGATGACCGAGAGCAGGCGCGTGAGGCGATAAGGAGCAGGGCATGAGAAACGGACTGACATGGGACGAGATTTGCGCGGCGACGGGTGCGTCTGTCCGTCGTGAGGGCGTCGCAGGGGATACCGTTCTGCCCATTACGACGGACACACGCAAGGTCGCAGCGGGCGATCTCTTTGTCGCGCTGCGCGGAGAGAACTTTGACGGTACGGCGTTTGCGGCGGAGGCACTCGAACGCGGTGCGACGGCGGTTCTCGTCGATCAGAATACACCTGCGGCCGCACTGACGGCACTCGATGCGGCGCGCGGCGGTGTCCTCGTGGCGGAGGATACGCTCCGCGCCTATCAGGACATCGCGCATGCATGGCGCATGAAGTTCGATATCCCCGTCGTTGCGATTACGGGCTCGAACGGCAAGACCACGACGAAGGATCTCACGGCGGCGGTGCTCTCGGGGCGCGGCAAGGTCTGCCGCACGGCGGCAAACTACAACAATGAGGTCGGTCTGCCGCTGACACTACTCGGCATCACGCCGGAGGACACGGCGGCGGTCGTGGAGATCGGGATGCGCGGGATGGGGCAAATCGCTGCGCTCGCGCCGATCGCCGCACCCTCGATCGGCATTGTAACGAATGTCTGTGAGGTGCACATGGAGCTCCTCGGTTCGATCGAGAACATTGCCAAGGCAAAGGCGGAGCTGGTGACGGCGATTCCCGCCGGCGGCACGGTGATCCTCAACGCTGACGACCCACGTGTCGCGGCAATGCACAGTAGTGCGGCGGATGGGGTGCGCGTCATGACGTATGGAATTTCCGCTGCTGCGGATGTGCGTGCCGAGGCACTACAGTGCATGGCAGATGGCTCGCGCTTCATGGTGACATGGGACGGCGAGCGTCATGAATACGCTATTCCCCTGCCGGGACGGCATAATGTCAGCAACGCGCTGGCGGCGCTCGCAGCAGGCTTTGTCCTCGGCATGACGCCGCAGGAGATGCAGGAGGGGCTGACTCACCTCACGGCGGAGAAGATGCGCTATGAGGTGCATCAGGTCGGCGTGTGGACGCTGATCAATGATGCCTACAACGCCAGCCCCTCCTCGATGCGCGCGTCGCTTGAGACGACGGCGGCACTCTACCCCGGGCGGCGCATTGCCGTGCTCGGGGATATGCTCGAGCTCGGAGCGGCGGCGGAGAAGGCACATCAGGGCGTGGGCAGACGGGCGGCGGAGCTGGGGTTTGCCATGGTCGTGACCTATGGCAAACAGGCGCAGTGGACGCATGAGACGGCAGAGGCGGCAGGCTGCCCGGCCTGTTATCATGCCGCCTCCCATGCCGATGCGGCGGCCTATCTGCGCAGCCATCTCATGGACGGCGACACCGTTCTCTTTAAGGGCTCGCGCGGGATGCGCATGGAGCAGATCATCGCCGCATTGACGGGGGAGGGAGCGCACTGATGGAAGCCCTCCTCGAATCCCTGAGCCCGCAGCTGCGTCTCCTGCTGTCCGTCGTGACGGCACTCGCCATTGTGCTCTTCAGCGGTGTGTATTTTCTGCCGCTCCTGCACCGCCTGAAATACGGGCAGAGCATCCGCGAGGAGGGACCCGCGAGCCATCAGCAGAAGAGCGGCACGCCGACGATGGGCGGTGTGATGATCGTGCTCGCCGTGACTGCGGCGACGCTCCTCTTTGCACCGCTCACGGTGACGACGCTGCTCGCGCTCTTCATCTTTCTCGGACATTTCCTGCTCGGCTTTGCGGACGACTATATCAAGGTGGTCAAGAAACGCAACCTCGGGCTGCGTGCCTATCAGAAGCTGCTCGGACAGCTTGGTATCGCCCTTGTCACCATTCTCATCGGACGGCATCTCCTCGGACATGATACGAGCGTCTGGGTGCCTGTCCTCGGCACGTCGCTCGATATTGGCGCGTGGTACTACGTCCTCGTCGTCTTTGTCCTCGTGGGAACGTCGAACGCGGTCAATTTGACGGACGGTCTCGATGGTCTGGCGGCGGGAACCGTGGCGGTCGCCGCACTCTTCTATGCAATCCTCCTCTACGGGACGGACAGCAGCCTGATGGCGTTTTCCGCCGCGATAATAGGTGCATGCGTCGGCTTTTTATGGTATAATCATCATCCGGCACGCATCTTTATGGGCGATACGGGCTCTCTTGCTCTCGGCGGTGCGCTCGCAGGCATAGCGATTCTCTCGCGGACGGAGGCACTCCTGCCCATCGTGGGCATCATCTTCGTCTGTGAGGCACTCTCCGTCATCCTGCAGGTCGCGTCGTTCAAGACGCGCGGCAAGCGGATCTTCCGCATGAGCCCGATTCATCATCACTTCGAGCTCGGCGGCTGGCGCGAGACACGCGTGGTCTATACGTTCTGGGGCATTGGCGCCCTCGGCGCACTGCTGGCGTGGGTGCTTGTGCTCGTGTCGTAGCGCTCAGCGCTACGCAAACTTTTGAATGATTTACCAAGGGAGATATCGGGAATTGTCCTATCATAATCAGTCGGCACTCGTCATCGGCGCGGGCATCAGTGGATTTGCGGCGGCAAAGTATCTGGCGGCGCAGGGCGCACGGGTGGTGCTCTCGGACGCAAAGGATGAGACGGACGCCGAACGCGATCCGCTCACCCAGCAGCATATTGAGAATTTAAGGGCGCAGGGCATCACCTGCGTCTTTGGTGCACAAAGGGAGGAGCTGCTCGGCGGGGTGGATCTCCTCGTCCTTTCCCCTGCCGTGCCCGAGCGCATCCCCCTCGTACAGGCGGCGCGCGCGCGCGGCATCCGCGTCACGACCGAGGTGGAGCTGGCAGGCGAGATCGCCCGTGCACCGATCTGCGCCATCACGGGGACGAACGGCAAGACGACGACGACGACTCTGCTCGGCGAGCTTCTGCGTGCACATTTTCCCGTGGTTGGTGTGGGCGGCAACATCGGCGTTCCCCTCATCGACGTAGTACAGGAGACGCCTGCCGAGGGGGCGATTGCCGCTGAGATCTCAAGCTATCAGATGGAAGCGACCACGCATTTTCATGCACACATCGTCGCGGAGCTGAACATCACGCCGGATCACATCGTGCGCCATGGCTCGATGGAGGTCTATCAGGCGATGAAGGAAAAGCTTTTCGCCGCACAGACAGCGGAGGACTACCTCGTGCTGAACGCCGATGACCCGCATACGCGCGGCATGGCGGAGCGCGCGGCGGGGCGCGTCTGTCTGTTCAGCCGCAGGGAGGAACTGACGGAGGGCGCGTGCGTCCGTGCGGACGGCATGATCGTCATCCGCTGGGACGGCGCGGAGCATGTCCTGATTCCCGCCGATGAACTGGGCATCCCCGGTGCACATAACGTGGAAAACGTACTCGCGGCGACGGCGATGGCGCTCTTTGCCGGGGTGACGCCCACAGAGATGCGCCCCGTTCTGCGCGCCTTCAAGGGCGTTGAGCACCGCATCGAGTTTGTGCGTGCGCTCGCAGGGGTCAGCTACTACAACGACTCGAAGGCGACGAATACGGACTCGGCGATCAAGGCACTTGAGGCGTTCGACGGACACATCATCCTTATCGCGGGCGGCGATGACAAGCTGACCGATCTGGGAGAGTTTATGGAACTTGTGCACGCGCGCGTCGATGAGCTGATCCTCGTCGGTGACGCGGCAGAGCGGTTTGCGGCAGCCGCGCGGGATGCGGGCATTCCGGAGGCACAGATCCACCGTGTCGGTTACCACATGGAAAAGGCCGTGCAGCTGGCGCGCGAGCTCGCTGTGGAGGGGCAGATCGTCCTCCTCTCGCCCGCCTGTGCGAGCTTTGATATGTACGGCGGCTACGAGGAGCGCGGACGCGATTTCAAGAGGCTTGTGAACGAACTATGAACATCATCGTATCGGGCGGCGGCACGGGCGGTCATATCTATCCCGCACTCACGATCATCCGCGCGATCCAGCGGCGCGAGCCGTCGGCACGCATCCTCTACGTCGGGACGCCGCATGGACTAGAGGCGGACATCGTGCCGCGCGAAGGGCTGAACTTTATTGCCGTCGATCTCGCGGGCTTTGAGCGGCATCTCTCGTTCGAGAATGTGCTGCGGGCATGGCGTGCCGTGCGTGCCGTTGCGCGGGCACGCGGCATCGTGCATGGCTTTCATCCCGATATCGCCATCGGGACGGGCGGCTACGTCGCGGGGCCGATTCTCCTCGCAGCGAGTCTCGCGGGGGTTCCGACGCTCGTGCAGGAGCAGAACGCCGTGGCGGGTGTGACGAACCGTATCCTCTCCCGTTTTGCAACGGCGATCGCCGTCGGGATGGAGGATGCGCGGCGCGTCTTTCCAGCAGAAAAGACCTACGTCACGGGCAACCCCATCCGCCCCGAAGTGCTCACGGCGACGCGGGCGGAAGGCGCGGCGGCGTTTGACTTTGATCCGTCGAAAAAGACGGTGCTCGTCTCGGGCGGCAGCCGTGGAGCGCGTACGATCAACCGTGCCATGGTCGAGGTGATCTGTCGCGCGGCGCAGCAGACAGAGGTGCAGTACCTCCACGTCACGGGCGCGGAGGAGTACGAGGACACGTGCGCGCGTATCCGCGATGCGGGCGTCGATGTATCGCAGTATCCGCATCTGCGCGTTGTGCCGTACCTCTACAATATGCCGCAGGCGATGGCGATGGCGGACATTGCCGTCTTTCGTGCAGGGGCGACGGGGCTGGCGGAACTCGCGGCACGGGGGGTGCCCGCGATCCTCATTCCCTATCCCTATGCGGCGGAGAATCATCAGGAGAAGAATGCACGTGCCATGGAGGCAGCGGGCGCAGCTGAGGTAATCCTCAACCGCAGCCTTGACGGCACGGTGCTGTCGGCGGCACTTGACCGCCTGCTGGCAGACGACGCGCGCAGAGATGCGATGGCGGCAGCGATGAAACGCCTCGGAAAACCCGAGGCGGCAGAGGAAATTGCAGCACTCGCGCTGCGTATCGGAAAAAGAGAAGGGTGAATACGTTGCTCAAGGAATTGAAGGGGATTCAGAAGATTCATTTTGTCGGAATCGGCGGGGCGGGGATGAGCCCCTTGGCCAAGATCCTTCTCCAGCTCGGCTACACGGTATCCGGCTCGGACACGGGCAACTCTCCGCTCATCGGCGAGCTTGCCCGTCTTGGTGCACATGTGTGGACGGACGGACAGCACGCGGAGCACGTGCGCGGCGCAGATGCCATCGTCGTCTCCACGGCGATCCCGTACGATAACCCCGAGGTGATTGCGGCGTGGGATCTGCGCATCCCAAAGCTCCATCGTTCGGACATCAACGCGGCACTCGTCAACGAGTACGACGGCATCGCTGTCGCGGGCTCGCACGGCAAGACGACGACGACCTCCATGATCGGCGTGACCCTTGACCACGTCGGCGTATCGCCGACCATCATCGTCGGCGGTGAGGTGCCCGACCTCGGGACGAATGCGAAGCTCGGCACGAGCCGCTACCTCGTCTCGGAGGCAGACGAGAGCGACGGCTCCTTCCTCAAGCTGCGCCCGCATATCGCTGTGGTGACCAACGTCGAGGACGACCACATGGATCACTACGGCACGATGGAGAAGATCATCGCGGCGTTCCGTCAGTTCATCGAGCAGGTGGACGCAGACGGGACGGCGGTGCTCTGCTTTGAAAACGAAATCCTGCGAAATATCGCACGCGAGACAGAGCATAAGGTCGTTTCCTACGCCATCGACCATGAGGCAGACTACCGTGCATCGAACATCGAGACGCGCGGCTCCGTGATCTCGTTTACCGTTCATGAGCGCGGGACGGAGATGGGGCGCGTGCTGCTCAATATTCCGGGGCGACACAACGTTCTCAACGCACTCGCCTGCATCGCCGTTGCGCGCCTCGCGGGCGTGAAGTTTTCTTCGATTTGTGACGCACTCGCCCAGTTCCACGGTGCGAAGCGACGCTTTCAGACCAAGGGCAAGGAGCGCGGCGTTTGGGTCGTGGACGACTATGCGCATCATCCGACGGAGATCGCCGTCACCCTCGCGGCGGCACGGCAGACGAAACCCGAGCGGCTCATCTGCGTCTTTCAGCCGCATCGCTACTCGCGGACACAGCTCCTGCGCGCGGAGTTCGGCAAATGCTTTGCGGATGCCGACCTGCTTCTGATCACGGACGTCTATGCGGCGGGGGAGACACCGATCCCGGGCATCAGCGGTGAGACCGTGATGGAGGAAGTCGTGCGTCAGACGGGACAGGACGCCGTCTATCTGCCGGGTCGTGCGGATCTCGAACGCTATCTCGCCCAGCAGGTGCGTGCGGGCGACCTCGTCATTACGATGGGTGCGGGCAACATCCTCGAGGTCGGCGAGACCCTCGTCGCGCAGCTGCGCGCAGGAACGGCGGGGACGGCAGGTATCGCGGAGTCGGATGCGTATCCGATTGTCGTCGTCATGGGCGGCCCCTCCTCCGAGGCAGAGGTCTCTCGCCGCTCGGGTGCTGCCATCCTGCAGGCGCTCCGCGCCAAGGGCTATCCCGCCGTCGGCATGGAGCTGAACCCCGCGACCTTCGCCGAGGAGATTCAGGCACTCCATCCCGCGATTGTATTCAACGCCCTTCATGGAAAATACGGCGAGGACGGCATCCTGCAGGGCACACTCGATATGCTCGGCATTCCGTATACGGGCTCGGGTGTGCGCGCCGCCGCACTGACCATGGATAAAATCATGACAAAGCGTGTACTGGCGGCCGAGGACATCCCAACGCCACGCTGCATGAGCTTCTATGCGAGCGAGCGCACAGCGAATACGCCGCGTGAGATACGGACGGCGTTCTCTCTGCCGCTTGTCGTCAAGGCACCGGAGCAGGGATCGAGCATCGGTGTCTATATCGTCACACAGGACGAGGAGCTCTCGCCCGCGCTCGATGCGGCGTTCTCCTACGGTGATGAGGTGCTCGTCGAGGAGTTCATCGTGGGGCGCGAGCTGACCGTCGCCGTCTGGGGGACTCCCGCAGCAGCGGAGGTCATGCCCGTCATCGAGATCCAGTCTGCCTCGGGACGCTATGACTACGACAGCAAGTATACCCCGGGGGCATCGACGCATATCGTCCCGGCACCGCTCTCTGATGGGTGCCGCAGCGAGGTCGAGCAACTGGCACGCCGTGCATACGTCGCCTGCGGCTGCAGCGGCCTCGCGCGCGTCGATCTCCTGCTGAGTGAGGAGAATCGCCCCTACGTCATTGAGCTGAATGCCGTGCCGGGCATGACGGAGACCTCGCTTGTCCCCGATGCGGCGCGTGCGCTCGGCATCGAGTTCCCCGAGCTGTGTGAAAGGATCCTCGCGCTGGCGGGGTATCGGCGATGAGCTCTCGTCGCATTCTGCGCGGGGCGTTCTACCTCCTGTGTGCGAGCGGCATTATCGCCGTCCTCGTGTACTCGCCGCTTTTTACTTTTCAGCAGCTCGTCGTCCATGGGAACGTGCATCTCGATGAGAATGAGCTCTGTGAGATCGCACGGATCCACTACGGGCAGCGGCTCTTTGAGCTAAAAACCGACGAGATGACGACGAATCTCCTGCGCGACCTGCGCATCGAGTCCGCCGTCGTCCGCCGCCAGCTGCCGCACAAGATCGAGATGGACATCGTCGAGCGCATTCCCGTCGCGACGGTCGCCTGCGACTACGGCTATCTCGACTTTGACCGACAGGGCAAGGTGATTGCGAGCTATCGCTCGCTCAAGGGCGCAGACATCCCCATCATCACAGGCGTCAAGCTGCGCGACCTCTACATCGGCGATGACAACAACGACCCGCAGGTTGCACAGGCGATCAGTTTCCTCGCGCGCATCGACCCCGCGGACATCGGCGAGATCTCGGAGGTCAGCCTCAGAAATCCGGACGCTGTCGTCGCCTATACCAAGACGGCGCTCCCCATCCGCCTCGGGCAGCTGACGGGGATCCCGGACAAGGCGGCACTGACACAGGACTTCCTGCGCGACCAGAAAACCACACGGCATACCGTTGAGTATGTGGATTTCAGCTATGATGCGCCGTTCATCAAACTGGCAGACAAAACAACAGAGGGAAAATAAATGGAACAATTTCGGCGCGGCGGGTGGCTCATCGCCCTCGTCTGTGTATTGATTGGATTTATGGTCGCCGTACAGTTCCGTACGGCGCAAGACGCGAAGGGAAGCCTCTCCCAGCAGCGCATCGAGGAGATCTCCGACCGTCTGCTCCAGACTGAGCACGAGCGCGACGAACTGAGTGAGGAACTGCACAAGATGCAGACGGCGGCAGCGAGTACGGACAATCAGCAGGATAAGGATCTCCTGCGCTATCGCGCGGCACTCGTGCCACTCGAGGGTGAGGGCGTGATCGTGCGCATGGACGACAGCACGAAGCCCGCCAAGGCAGGGGAGAACCCGAATCTCTACGTCATCCATGACGACGACCTCCTGCGCGTCGTCAACGAGCTGCGCGCCGCAGGCGCAGAGGCCATCGCCATCAATGGACAGCGCCTGACGGGGACATCCGAAATTCGCTGTGCGGGGCCGACCCTCTCCGTGAACAACGTGCGCTCGTCCGCACCGTTTGAGATTCGCGCCATCGGCGATAAGAAGTCTCTCGAAAATGCCCTGCGCATGCGCGGCGGCGTGGCGGAGACACTCGGCGTCT
Source organism: uncultured Selenomonas sp. (assembly GCA_963541465.1). Taxonomy (GTDB): domain Bacteria; phylum Bacillota; class Negativicutes; order Selenomonadales; family Selenomonadaceae; genus Centipeda. The sequence continues at coordinate 2,032 of CAUTTS010000043.1, read as the reverse complement.
GGGGCATCCAGCTCGACATCAAGGCGAGCAACGATGTCTATATCCCACCGTATCGCGGCAGCATACGGCAGTCCTATGCCCATGAGACAGCAGAGCGTGAGGAGGAAAGCAAATGATCTACATCGTCATCGTCAGCGTTCTCCTCGGGCTCGTGATCGGCTACAGCAGTCCACTCGTCATTCCCGTCGCCTACTCGAAGATATTCTCCGTCGCACTCGTCGCTGCCCTCGACGCCGCCTTCGGCGGGCTGCGCGCCGTTGTCTCCGAGCGGTTCGACAAGCGCGTCTTTGTGACGGGATTCTTCTCGAACACCCTGCTCGCGGCGGCGCTTGTCTTCATCGGCGACCGCCTCGGCATCGACCTGTACTACGTCGCCTTGCTTGCATTTGGCTTCCGTATGTTCAAAAACCTCGCCATGCTGCGCCGCTATCTCCTGCGTGACTATCGCGGCGGCGGACACAAGTCCATGCTGCGCAATCCCTGAACGCAGAGTGCATTCACATCGGTTTGTAAAAATTTTTCTACACTATAGAAATGTAGCGGATTTCATGGTAAAATATACGAGGAAAAATACTGTCTAACGATAGATTCTGTGATAAATCCTACATGGAGGCTGAGACTGTGTTCGAAATGGATGATAACTTTGAAGAGCTCGCAAAGATCATCGTCATCGGCGTCGGCGGCGGCGGCGGAAATGCCGTCAACAACATGATCGACTCTGGACTGCAGGGCGTTGAGTTTGTGGCGATCAATACGGATTCGCAGGCACTGCTCCAATCCAAGGCGGCTGTCCGTATCCAGATCGGCGAGAAGCGTACGCGTGGACTCGGTGCAGGTGCGCGTCCGGAGATCGGCGAGGCAGCGGCGACAGAGAGCCGCGAGCAGATCCTTGAGGCACTGCGCGGTGCAGATATGGTCTTTATCACGGCTGGTATGGGCGGCGGCACGGGAACGGGGGCAGCTCCCGTCGTGGCGGAGTGTGCGCGTGAACTCGGTGCGCTGACCGTCGCCGTTGTGACGCGTCCCTTCTCCTATGAGGGAATGACGCGTGCGCGCAACGCAGACTCAGGCATCGAGAACCTGCAGCAGCACGTTGATACCATCATCACCATTCCGAACGACCGCCTGATGAAGATCATCGACAAGAGCACGCCCGTTACCGAGGCATTCAGCAAGGTGGATAACGTCCTCTGGCAGGGAGTCAAGGGCATTACCGACCTCATTACGAATCAGGGCGTCGTCAACCTCGACTTTGCCGACGTGCATACGACCATGGCAAACGGCGGTGCTGCGATCATGGGCATCGGCGAGGCGCGCGGCGAGGGCGCATCCGTTGCGGCGGCAAAGGCGGCGATCGAGTCGCCGCTTCTTGAGACCAGCATCGAGGGCGCGACCTCCGTCATCCTCAACTTTACGGGATCGAAGAACCTCAGCATGTTCGAGGTCAATGAGGCATCCGAGTGGCTCAACAGCATGATTACGAATGCGGCAAACGGTCGTCAGGCGAACATCATCTGGGGTATCGGCGTCGATGACAGCTTGGAGGACAGTGTGCGCGTCACCGTTGTTGCGACGGGCTTCGGCGTGAGTGCGGGGAGCACACCCGGTACAGCTGCGGCACAGGAAGAGACGACGACGGGCATCTCCGAGGACTGGATCCGCATGCCGGGACTCGGCGGCGCATCGAGCGCACCAAAGGAGCCCGTGCGTCCCGCACAGCCGCAGGCACAGGCGCGTCCCGCCGCTGCGATCGTCCCGCCCTCCGGCGGACAGCAGGGCCGCATGAACGTCGTCGAACCGAACAGCGGCGCAGGCGGCACGGACATCATCGACATCCCTGCGTGGATGCGCAAGCGGTGAGCAGAGAACTGGCGCGCAGAGGGATTGCGCAGTAAAATCAGATACAATTCACGATAGAGAAAAGAGGCTGTTGCACGAAACAAACGTGCAGCAGCCTCAATTTGTGCAAAAAACACAGAAGCCGGTGTCTTCAAACACCGGCTTTTGGCGTAAAATATGAGTATGCAACAAA
>CAUTTS010000042.1:0-21096 GCA_963541465.1 uncultured Selenomonas sp. | reverse complement strand
TTAACGTATTTCATAAAGAGATGCAAGCACAGACATCACAGCTCACAGCATTCTGTCGCGCTGTCCTGTCAGATATTATACGGGGCGACGAGTTTCTTGAAGTAGGTGCGCGCCTTCAGGAGGGCGCGGATGAGCGGCTCCATCAGTTTCGGCTGGCGAATGACGGCACGGATGAGCGACTTGCGCAGGAGACGATACTCGGCGTCGAAGTCGCGCAGCGCATCCTCCATCTCCGCCTCGATGGAGACGGTGGGACTGTTCGACGGGATCAGAACGGCACTGCGCCCCTGAATCGTTACAAGATCGCCGAGGAACGGTGCGTAGACTTCGAGCCCGAGTTCCTCCTGGATACGCTCCTTCAGTGCTTCCTGTGCCTGCCCTTCGCCGTGTACCAGAAACACCTTTGCGGGACGCGGCGCGGTGACTGCACGCATCCACGCTACGGTCTGCTCTGCATCCGCATGGGCGGAGAAGCCGTCGAGCACCTCGATCTTTGCCTTGACAGCGATCTCCTCACCGAGGACGCGCACGCGCTTGATGCCGTCCACCAGTCGGCGTCCGAGACTCCCCTCTGCCTGATAGCCGACGAAGAGCACCGTCGACTCCGGCCGCCAGAGGTTGTGCTTCAGGTGATGGAGCACGCGCCCCGCGTCCGCCATCCCCGAGGCGGAGAGGATGATCGCCGAGCCCTCCGCCGAGTTGAGCGCACGTGACTCTGCCGCCGTCTCGGCGATGCGCACCTGCGGAAACGCCGGAATCATCCCTTCATTCCTGAAGAACGCAATCGTCTCCTCGTCGAACTCCTCATAGTTTTTGAGAAAGACGCGCGTTGCCTGAATCGCAAGAGGACTGTCGATGATGATCGGGATGTCATCATCAAGACGTCCCTCCTTCCACAGATGGTAGAAGTAATAGAGGAGCGTCTGTGTCCGCCCGACGGCAAAGGACGGTATGATGACGTTGCCGCCCCGATCCATCGTGTCGCGGATGACCTCAAGGAGTGCCGTCTCCTTGTCATAGTCGCGATGAATGCGGTCACCATAGGTGGACTCGACAATGAGGAAGTCCGCGCCCGCAATCTGCTCCGGGTCGCGCAGAATCGGCTGATGCGGCTGTCCAAGATCGCCCGAAAAGACCAGTTTGGACTCCTGCATCCCCTCACGCACCACGATCTCGAGAATCGCCGAGCCGAGAATATGCCCCGCATCACGGAATGTCACAGCAACATTCCCCAGATCCACTGTCTCCTGATAGGGTACAGGCGTAAAGTGTTCCAGTGCCGCAAAGACATCTGCCTGTGTGTAGAGCGGCGTAATCGGTTCCTCGCTGCGCCGTGCATTCTTGCGGTTCAGCATCTCCGCGTCGCTCTCCTGGATATGCGCCGAGTCCGGCAGCATGATGCGCACGAGGTCACAGGTGGCGCGTGTGGCGTAAACGTTGCCCGCAAAGCCCTCACGCACGAGACGTGGAATCCGCCCACAGTGATCGATATGCGCGTGAGTCAAAAAGACCGCATCGATCTCAGCAGGGTTGAACGGGAATGGCTCATAGTTCATCTCGCGCAGTCGACGGGTGCCCTGATACATACCGCAGTCCACCAGATACTTATGGTCGCCCGTATGAATCAGAAAGCACGAGCCCGTAACGACATGTGCTGCCCCTAAAAATTCCAGTCGCATCCGTCATCCGTCCTTCCTACATTTCACTCGTATATATGTATAAGATTCGGAATCCATCGAAAAAATCCTTCAATGATCCGTGATTCCCTTGATTTTTTGCTTTATCCTGTTACACTGAAGGTGTATGAAGGAGAATGGAGGAAATGCTATGAAAAAAATTGGATTCATCGGTCTCGGCATCATGGGCGCAGCGATGGCAGGGCATCTCATCGACGCGGGCTATGCGCTCAGCGTCTACAACCGCACAAAAAGCAAGGCAGAGCCTCTCCTTGCGCGCGGCGCACGTTACTGTGAAAGCCCGGGCAAGTGCGCGGCGGGACAGGATGCTGTCATCACTATCGTCGGTTACCCGAAGGACGTGGAGGAGATCTACCTCGGTGCTGACGGTATCCTCGACAACCTAGCCCCCGGTACATACGTCGCCGATATGACGACCTCCTCCCCCTCACTCGCCGTCCGCATCTATGAGGAGGGGAAAAAACGCGGTATCCACTCCCTCGATGCTCCTGTCACGGGAGGAGATGTGGGAGCGCAAAACGCCACGCTAAACATTTTGGTCGGCGGCGACGAGGACGCATTCCGCGCCATGCAGCCCATCTTTGCCGCGATGGGCAAAAACATCGTCTATGAGGGGCCTGCGGGTGCGGGACAAAAGACCAAGGCGGCGAATCAGATCGCCATTGCGGGGACGCTCGCAGGTGCCTGTGAGGCATTTGCCTATGCGCGTGCTGCAGGGCTTGATTCCGAGAAGGTGTTTTCCTCTATTTCGGGCGGCGCAGCCGCGAGTTTCCAGATGAGCAATATGATCCGCAAGGCACTCGATGGAGACTTCGCTCCCGGGTTCATGATCAAGCATTTCGTCAAGGATATGAATATCGGTGCCGAGACGAGCCGGGACTATGGCATCGACCTCCCCGTTCTCGAGCAGGTGCTGCGTGAGGCGCGTTCCCTAGAGGAGAACGGCGGCGGTACGGAGGGAACACAGAGTCTGCTGAAATACTATGAGTAACGAAACATCTGGCTGATTTAGAATATTGTTTTATTGCTATTTCCTAAAAATGACAGCAAAAAGCCCCGCCAAACGGCGGGACTTTTCAGTATTCAGCTATCGAAATAGCGGCTTAGTAATTACGAACAAGCTGCTGGAAGAACGACTGCGGGTGCTCGCAGACCGGGCACTTTGCCGGTGCCTGCGGGCTCTCGCAGACATAGCCGCAGTTCAGGCACTGCCAGATGATCTTCTCATCGCGGCGGAACACCTTGCCCTCCTCCACATTCGAGAGGAGGATCTTATAGCGCTCGTCATGCTCCTGCTCAATCTTGCCAACTGCGTCGAAGAGACGGGCAATCTTATCGAAGCCCTCTTCGCGTGCCACACGGGCAAACTCGGGGTACATGCTCGTCCACTCGCCATGCTCGCCGGCAGCGGCATCGGCAAGGTTTTCCTTCGTGTCGCCGACACCGTGTACGAGCTTGAACCAGATCTTGGCATGTGCCTTCTCGTTGCGCGCCGTCTCGTTAAAGATGTCCGAGATCTGCTGATAGCCATCCTTCTGCGCCTGCGAAGCGTAGTAGAGGTACTTCGTATGTGCCTGCGACTCACCCGCAAACGCTGCCCAGAGGTTCTTTTCTGTCTGCGATCCCTTCAGTTCCATCATATTTCTCCTTCCACAAATACACAATACACATATATCTATCAAAAGTGCCGTTCTGCGCCTTGCTCAGAGGCACAGATATTAGGGAATCGCTGATTCCCTTAGGGAGTCGTTGATTCCTTAGGCACGACTGACCAAAATATCGGCAATCTCATCGATATGCTTCCTGCCGAAGAAAGGCTCATCCCCCACGATAACGCAGGGAACGCTCATGACATTATACCTTTTCTTCAGGTCAGGGAAATAGCGAATATCATAAATATCGGCACGCACATCTGCACGCTCCGCCGCAATGCGCTGCACGGCAGTGACCACATCGGGACACATCGTGCAGGAGAGAGACATGAGCACCTTGATATCGGCGGGTGCTGTAATCTGTGCGATCTTCTCGCGCGTCTCAGGGCGAATCTCCTGTCCCGGCCCTGCGACATTGTAGAGGGCGAGAATAAATGAGTTGAACTCGTGTCCACCCGGAACGGCGTGGTAGACGATCCCACTCGGCGTACCGTCCGCGTACAGAATGGAAATCCCCGGCTCCTCACCAGACTCTATCGCGGTCTCCGTGCAGCTCACCTTGGGCGACAGCTCCGCAAACTCATCCATAAAGCCGCGCAGCTCGGTCGAAAGTGCGCCGTTGTCAAAACGGCCGACCAAGCGAACCGTGGAGGAAAATTTATCAAAAACGGGCAGAAGCTGTTCACGCAGCTCCTCGGAGATGAAACCTTCCTCCTCATCACCGACAGCCGACTTCTTCTCGATGGAGGCTTTGCGCTGCTCAAAACGCTTCGGATCCACACCGGAACGCGGAAATGAAGGCAGCTTCAGGCGGTCGTGAACCGCTGCCGCATGACGCTCCGCCGAGACGGCACTGACGGCTCCGTCGGAGACTGCCGTCACCACCTGACGCAGGGACTTGATGCAGACATCACCCGCAGCAAAGACGCCCTTGACATTTGTCTCCTTATCCTCATTGGTGATGATGTAGTTTTGCTCATTGAGATCGATCAGCCCACGAAACAGCTCTGTATTTGGTACATAGCCGGCAAAGACAAAGACACCAAAGGTCTCGCCCTCTTTCGCCATGTGATGCTCGATCTCTCCCGTCGCGTTGTTGCGAAAGTCTGCATAGGAGATCATTACATCGCCGCCGACACGCTCCACCACGGTATTGAAGCGTACGCTGATGTTCTCGTACTCCGCGAGCGCATCCACCATCGTCTGCGGCGCACGGAATTTATCACCGCGCACAAGGATCGTGACCGACCGCCCATAGCGGGAAAGAAAAATGCTCTCCTCAACAGCAGAAAGTCCGCCGCCAATGACGAAGATATCCATCCCCGTGAAGAACTCTGCGTCGCAAGTCGCACAGTAGGCGACGCCGCGCCCACGGAACTCTTCCTCACCGGCAAAGCCGATCCGGCGCGGATTCGCTCCCGTCGCGAGAATCACACTCAGCGCCTGTATGGCACCAGCTGTCGTCTCTATTTCCTTGATGTCCTGATCCAGCTTCAGTCCCGTGACCTCGGCACTGATGAATTCTGCCCCGAAGCCACGCGCCTGATGTTCCATCTGCGCTGCGAGCTCGGTGCCGCTCACGCGTCCTGTCCCGGGATAGTTGACCACATCGGCAGTGATGGTGATCTGCCCACCGATCTTCTCCTTTTCGATGACAAGCACCTTGCACTTCGCGCGCGCCAGATAGATCGCGGCAGACAGTCCTGCGGGACCGCCGCCGACAATCACGGCATCATACATATTTTCCACAAAACCGCCTCTTTTCCACCTCATAGGAAAAAGCACCTCACGAGCGCTCTCGCGAAGTGCCCCACTCCATACGCTTAGAGTTTGCCGACAAGATCAAAGCTGGGCTTCAGCGTCTTTTCGCCCGGCTTCCAACGTGCGGGGCAGACCTCATCGCCATGCTCTGCGACGAACTGCAGTGCCTGTACCTTGCGCAGGAGCTCCTTCGCGTTGCGGCCGACGTTGCCCGCGCTCACCTCATAGGAGACGATCCTGCCTTCGGGATTCACGACAAACGTACCGCGCTCAGCGCGCCCGTCATCCTCGATGTAGACGTCGAAGTCGCGTGCGAGCTTTGCCGTCGGGTCAGCGAGCATCGGATAGGTGATCTTGCCGACGAGCTCGGAGCTCTCATGCCATGCCTTGTGGACGAAGTGGGAGTCGCAGGAGACACCAAAGATCTCGCAGCCAAGCTTCTGGAACTCTGCATACTCGTCCTGCAGATCGGCAAGCTCCGTCGGGCAGACGAACGTGAAGTCTGCGGGATAGAAGAAGAACACACTCCACTTGCCCTTGAGATCTGCCTTCGTATACTGCGTGAACTCGCCCTGTGCGCCTGCCTTCTTCTGGAAAGCATCTACCTTAAAATCGCTGATTTCCTTGTTGATGAGTGACATGAATATCCTCCTTTGTTGATGGAAACGGCCGTCCGTCATTCGCACGACCATCGTTATTCTCTTGATGGTCACATCATAACACGGAAGGTTTTTCATGTCAATAGAAATTTATACTTTTTAATAATTATTTTTGTTTACCTTGGATATCGTTAGAAAAACTCACCCTCTACCCTATTTTTCCCAGCTGGAATCCAGCTTCCAACTCACGGGATGGCAGGTGCTGCACTTCTTTGCCGACTGCAGATGGTGCATCGAATGGCAGTCCGCACAGTTCTGCGGATTCTCATTGCCCGCCAGATGCACGGGATCGTGTGGGTTTTCCTTGCCATAGTGCGCCGTCGCCTGTTTGATCCCCTCGAAGGTGTGGCAGGAGAGACACTGCTCATTCGTATAGCCGTACTTCGGCATGGGGTTCTCATAGTTCCCCGTCACGAAGAGCCAGCCCTCATTCATCTGTTGGAGCAGCGTCGGTTCGTGACAGTCGTGGCAGGTCACGCCCGCATCCGCATGCTGCTTCGCGAGTAGATTCCCCTGGGCATAGCTGTCGTACTCGGGCTGCATATTGTGACAGCTCACGCAGAACGCAGGGTTCGCACTGACCTGTGAGAGGATGGCGAGTCCGCCAAAGCCACACGCCGCGAGTACGATCACAAACACGAGCAGGGTGCGCGGCTCTTTGCATTTCTGGAATATCTTCATCGTTCTCCCCTCCATCAGAGCTGCGCCGTAACATTGCCGACAAGCCGCCCATAGACGAGTGCAAAGGCATGACTGACGCCTGCCGTCACAACAGGGTAGTCTCCCACAAAGCGGCCGCCCTGTGTGTTGCCAACGGCATAGAGCCCGGGGATGCCGTGGTACTCTGCATCCAGTACGTTGCCGTCCTCAGGATTCACCGTCAGCCCGCCCATGTTGACGAGGAGTGCGCCGCCGAGCATTTTACCTGCATAAAACGGCGGTTTTTCAAGGGGAAAGAGGCGCTTCGACGCCTTGCCGAAATCCCGATCCTGATGCGCATGGGCAAGCTCGTTATAGTGCGCGATCTCCGCCAATATCGTACGCTGGACGGCAGGACGATCCGGTGCAAGTGCTGCCGCGAGTTCCTCGATGCTGCCCGCCTTGATGAGCCCGGGCGTCTTGTCCAGATCCTCGCGAGAGGTATATGATGTCCGTCCGATCGCCCACTGACAGTCAGACGGGAGTTTCGGGTTCTCGGCGGCAGGGACGCAGTGGTTGACGCTCCCGTGGGAAACGCCCATTGCTCCCAGCTGCTCCGGCCAGTTGTCGTCAAATATCTGCCACGCATAGTTGCCGCGCTGACGATAAATGGCGCAGGAGAGCTGCTGTCCGCCAATGTCCTCGTTGACGAACCGCTGTCCATCGTCGTTGAGCAGGAGATAGGCATCGACACCGAGCGGCCCGCCAAGCGTATGGATCATCGGTGCGTGGGGCCCGTCCTCGATCTTGCCGCCAACCCATGCCGCCATCCGATGCCCGTCGCCTGTATTCGTCGGCGTATCCCATGCGTCGCGATTCGGGAAGACGTTCAGATAGTCGACGGCCCACGGAACAAAATACGCCATCATTTCCTTGTTGTTGCCGTAGTCCCCTGTCGCCAGAATCACGGCTTTGCGTGCCGTGCACTGGACGATCTTCCCGTGAATGTCCTCGCCGATCACCGCCGTCACGCGTCCGCCATCCTCTTCACGGACGAGCTTCTTGGCACGCGTTGCGTAGATGAACTTGCAGCCCTGCGCGAGGCATTTCTCATAGACCAGCGTCAACAGCGGCTCCTGACTCGGCAGGAGCGTCATGACGGTCGGATAGGTTGGGCTGTTCTCCTCGCTGCGATTGTACCCCGACGGGAGCGGATAGTGCATCATCTGCAGGTTGATCTTCGTGCGGTCGAGCTCCGTATCCGTCTCCTTCATCACGTGGACGGCAGGAGCGAGGTCGAGCATCCAGTCAAAATCCTCGCCGCTGTGCTCCGCCCAGTAGTTCCACATGCGCTGATCAGCACGGTAGCCCATCTGCTTCATATTTTCGAGAATGGCGGCGTTCTTGTCAAAACTAATGCCCAGCTCCCGCTGATAACGGTTGCCGATCGTGCCGAACTGTCCGCTGCGGCACTGCCATGTACTCGCCCGCTCCATGACAAGAACAGACGCACCGTGCTCCGATGCTGCACGCGCCGCCGTTAGGCCCGCAAGTCCTGCGCCGACAATGACAATGTCCGCACTGTACGCATCGCTGATTTTCTCCGCCGGAATATCCGGTGCTGCCCCGAGCCATGCGGGCGGCGGCGGTGATCCTGCCGGAGCCTTTGGCGGGATGAGGTGATCGTTGGGATTTGCGGCGCAGCCCGTCAGCAGTGTCGGTGCGGCGACAAGCCCTCCCAGTGCAAGTGCGCTCCCCTTGAGAAAGTTTCGGCGGCTCAGTTCCGCGTTCTCCTTCATGGTATCCACTCCCTTCGCCCTCATTATAATGCGGTATATGAATAAACACAAGCTAGTATAATATAGAGAAAACTTATATAAAAAGACACGAAAGCCGAAAGCTCTCGTGCCTCTGATCCATTTCACAGTCTCATCTTAAAATCGTCATAGCCGAAGCTGCGCACAACGTCCCATTCTCCCTGCGCGGAAACGGCAATGATATGCGGCAGCGGCATCCCGTTGAACGTGTTGTTCTTGACCATGGTATAGATCGCCATATCGCCGAATACGACACGGTCGCCGATGCGCAGCGGCGCATCAAAGGAGTAGGTTCCAATCGTGTCGCCCGCCAGGCAGGTTGGTCCTGCCAAAGTGTACGTATGGGCCTTCTCCCCCGCTTCGCCCGCGCCGACGACGGGCGGGCGGTAGGGCATCTCGATGACATCGGGCATGTGGCAGGCGGCGGAGGTGCTTAGAATCACATTCCCGCCCGCCTGCACGTCGAGCACCTCGGAGACAAGAAAACCAGCATTCAGCGCGACTGCCTCACCCGGCTCGAGATAGACCGCCACATGATATTTTTCCTGTACGCGGCGGATCAGCTTCTTAAGCAGGGCAATATCGTAACCCGCGTGCGTGATATGGTGACCGCCGCCAAAGTTCAGCCACTTCATCCCATGGAGATACTTCCCGAACTTTTCCTCCACGGCATCAAGCGTCTTTTCAAGTGCATCCGCCCCCTGCTCACAGAGCGTGTGAAAGTGCAGACCGTCGAGCCCCGTGAGAAGATCGGGCCGGAAATCTGCAATCTTTACGCCAAGGCGTGACCCCGGTGCACACGGATCGTAGATGGCATGATCCTGCGTCGAGCACTCGGGGTTGATGCGTATCCCACAGGACGCACCGTGCAGACGCGCCACTGTACCGAACCGTTCCCACTGGGAAAACGAGTTAAAGATGATATGATCGCAGATCGACGCGAGCTGCTCCATCTCCTCATCCTCGTAGGCGGGCTTAAAGACGTGGTTTTCTTTGCCCATCTCCTCCTGCGAGAGACGCGCTTCATAGATGCCGCTTGCTGTCGTCCCTGCCAGATAACGCCCAATCAGCGGATAATAGTGATACATGGAGAAGCACTTTTGCGCGAGGAGGATCGTTGCTCCCGTATCCTCTGCGACCTCGGCAAGGACTTTGAGGTTCTTCTCCAAAAGCTCCTCATAGACGAGATAGGACGGCGTAGGAACCTCGTTCCACTCCGCACGCCATGCATTCGCCGCCATCAGTCCACCAGCACGGGGTCATGGCTCTCCTGCCACGGCAGCCCCCACCGATTCAGCGCATCCATAAACGGATCCGGATCGAACTCCTCGACGTTAAAGACACCGGGTTTGCGCCACTTCCCTGTCATGACCATCATCGCGCCGATCATCGCGGGTACGCCCGTGGTATAGGCGACCGCCTGCGAGCCGACCTCGGCGTAGCATTTCTCATGGTCGCAGACATTGTAAAGATAGTAGTTCTTCTCTGCACCGTCCTTCTTCCCACGGAAGATGCAGCCGATGTTTGTCTTGCCCTTTGTCCGAGGGCCAAGGCTCGCGGGATCGGGTAGGACGGCCTTTAGGAACTGGAGCGGGATGATCTGCTTTCCCTCAAAGTCAATCGGCTCGATCGAGGTCATGCCGACATTCTCGAGGCAGCGCAGATGCGTCAGATAGCTCTCGCCGAACGTCATAAAGAAGCGGATGCGCTTGATCCCCTTGATATTCTTTGCGAGGGACTCCAGCTCCTCGTGATGGAGGAGATACATATCCTTTTTTCCAACTTCGGCGAAGTCGTAGACGCGCTTGATCTCCATCGGCTTCGTCTCGACCCACGCACCGTTCTCCCAATAGCTGCCGTTTGCCGATACCTCGCGGATGTTGATCTCCGGATTGAAATTCGTCGCAAAGGGATAGCCATGGTCGCCGCCGTTGCAGTCGAGAATGTCGATGTAGTTGATCTCGTCGAATTCATGCTTCATCGCATAGGCACTGAAAACGCCCGTCACCCCGGGGTCAAAGCCCGAGCCGAGAATCGCCGTCAGCCCTGCCTCGCGGAAGCGGTCAGCATACGCCCACTGCCAGCTGTACTCAAACTTCGCCGTATCCTCCGGCTCATAGTTCGCCGTATCCACATAGTGAACGCCCGCTGCAAGACACGCATCCATGACGTGCAGATCCTGATACGGGAGTGCCAGATTCAGCACGACGTCGGGCGCAAAATCCTTGATGAGTGCCGTCAGGGCGGGCACATCGTCTGCATCGACGGCAGCGGTGTGAATCTTCGTTTTACCGCCATCCAGTTTCGCCTTCAGCGCATCACATTTTGACTTCGTACGCGAGGCAATGAGGATCTCCTCAAACACCTCAGGATTCTGACAGCATTTATGCACAGCAACGCTCGCCACACCGCCCGCACCGATAATCATCGCTTTTCCCATGAAAACGCCTCCTTTTATGGTTCTATCATACAACAGGAAAGGAGCCACTGCAAGAGCAGTGACTCCCTCTTACGCAGCCCATCCGTTTGGATAAGGGAATCGCTGGTAAAATGAAGTCCGTCAGATTGGCGTAGATTTTTCGTCCGATTGAGGAGGCAAACCGGACGCATAGCCAAAGCTATGTGGAGGATTTGCCGACAAAAAGCGGGCAAAAAAGATGCGCTAAGATGGCGGTGCTGAATTTATCAGTGCTTCCTAAGCTCTATAACTTAAACTTCTTGGTCTCCTCCGCCAGTTCCTCGGCAAGTCCCGAGAGGCGACGCGATGCAGCGGCGATCTCCTGCGTGGAGGCGGACTGTTCCTCGGTCGCAGCAGAGACACTCTGACTGCTGTCCGCACTTGCCGTACTGATCTTTTGGATCTCGTCGATCTGGGCGCGTACGGTCTGCGTCTCTGTCTCCATCTGACGGATGCCGGACGTAATCCCCTCGATCCCATCGCCAAGCTGCTGAATCGCCGCAGCAATCGACTGGAATACCTCGTCTGCCGTGCGCACGGAGGTGAGGCCATGTCCAACGTACTCATTGCCGCGCTTGCCCGCCTCGACGGCGCGTTCCATATCCGCCTGCACGGATGTCATGATCTCAGAGATCTTCTTTGAGAACTCACCCGATTCCTCGGCAAGCTTTCTGACCTCCTCCGCGACGACGGCAAAGCCGCGCCCATGCTCGCCCGCACGTGCAGCCTCGATGGCGGCATTGAGCGCGAGCAGATTCGTCTGTTCGGCGATACTGCCGATGACCTCGACACTCTTGCTGATCTCCTCCGAGCCCTTGCCGAGTGCCGCGATCGCGGCATCGACCGTCTCCGAGCCCGTCTTGATCTGCTCCATGTAGTTCACGACTTCATCGATGGAACGGCGTCCCTCGCGTACGCGCTCGACGGTATGCTGTGACACTTCGGCAACGGAGTCCGCCTGTTTCGCCATATCCGCTGCATGCCCGGAAATCGACGTCGCCGCTCCTGCCACCGAGGTGGAGGAGGTGGACTGGCGCTCGATCCCCTCGGCGATCTCGGCAATCGACGCAGCGACATGGTTGGATGCCTCCGCCGTCTGATGCGATGCCTCCGTGAGCCCCTCTGCCGAGTTCGACAGCTCTGCGGCGTTGGACTGGATCTTCTTGATCAGCACGTTGAGCGTATGGCGCATCTGTGCCAAGCCATCGGAGAGCTGCCCCATCTCATCCTGCGACGTAATGGTGCGCGGCATCTCGCGCAGGTCGCCACTGTTGATGGTCTCACAGACGCGTACCGCCTTTTTGATGTTGTCTGCAAAGCTATTCGAGATATAGAAGATAACGCCCGAAACAAGGATCACAATGATGAGGGTCAGCCCTGCAAGCACCAGCAGGAGGTCATGGGCATTCGCAAGGATTTCACTGTTCGATGCCTCGGACATGACCACCCAGCGCCGTCCGTCGAGATGAATCGGCACAAGAACGCCCGTCATCTCCTCGCCGGACTCACGCTCATAGTGAACGAGCGTCGGCTGATCCTTGTCGAGCATGGACTTAAAGCCATCCACAAGATCCTTTGAGAGCTTGGCACTCGAATTCTCCTTGCTGAAATCCAGCTTGCCAACCTGTGCCTCCTCGTGAGGATGGATCATCACGATGCCCGACTCATCCATCACAAGCACCTGTCCTGTGCGGTAGGGGCTCATCTTTGCAAGGAGCTCGTCGAAGCGCGACAGAACGACCGTCCCCGCGACCACGCCGACGACCGAGCCGTTCTCCTTTACAGGAACACCGATGACGGCAATCGCCTTCCCTGAGGTCGCAATGATCGGCCCCGAGATTGCCGTCTTCTGTGTCTGAACTGCCTGCTTGAAATAGCCACGATCCGAACGGTCGACAGAGCCGCTCTCCGTATCAACGCCGACACCGTTTCGATCGAGGTATGCGACATTCGAAAAGACCTCTGTCTGAGACTGCACCGCCTGCAGGGCAGCAAGTTTTTCCTCATCGCTGCCGTGCAGAATCGCATTGTCCTCCGCGAGGATCTCCAAATGCACTACATTCGTCTCAAAGAGACGCTGCACCTCAAGTGCCGCCTGCTTGCCGACCCCTTTGCCAATCGTATCCGCGCTGTCAATGAGCATGTTGCTTGCCATTTTATAGCTGATGCCAAAGAACGCGAGAAATCCGACCAACATCACTGGCAGCAGCGATGCCAAAAACTTTGTCCGAATGGATCTGAACTGCATGATATCTCCTCCCACATCATGATTCCAACGCAGAAATAGTATCATGTATTCTAATTCTTTGCAAATAATTTTTAAAAGCAACAATATATCGTATTACGACAGAACGCTTTCTTTTCTGCATCTATGACAGCGGGAACGAGTTGTGCTATAATGTTTTCGTGTATTTTCATTTTAAGAAGCGATACGACAAAACGAAAGGATTAGCTACATGGCTGTTCACGTAATTAACGAGTCGCGGCGCTGCCTCCAGTGCAAAAAGCCGCTGTGCCGCCTGCAGGGCTGCCCCGTGCAGACAAATGTCCCGGAGATGATCCGCCTCTTCCTCGACGGGAAGATCAATGAGGCGGGTGCGATGCTCTACGACAACAATCCCATGAGTGTGTTCTGCTCCTTGGTCTGCGACCATGATGCTCAGTGCGAAGGGCACTGCATTCAGGGACGGCGCGGCGCACCCATCCAGATCTCGAGCATCGAGCACTACATCTCAGACACGTATCTCGACAAGCTCGTCCTCGAGCGCAAGTCTTACAACGGGCACAATGTCGCCGTCATCGGTGCGGGACCTGCGGGCATCGTCGTCGCGGTCAAGCTGGCACAGGAGGGCTACGGCGTAACCATCTTCGAGCGGATGCAAAAGATCGGCGGCATGCTGCGCTATGGCATCCCCGACTTTCGTCTGCCGCCCTCGACGCTTGACCGCTACGCCGAGAAACTCCTGACGCTCGGCATCCACATCCGTCCGAACACGACCATCGGCGGAGCAATCAGCGTCGATGATCTCTTCCGCGACGGCTATGAGGCCATTTTCATGGGAACGGGTGCGTGGCGCGCCAAGAGTCTCGGCATTCACGGCGAGACGCTCGGCAACTGCCACTTTGCCGTCAACTATCTCCAGAACCCCGACGTCTACCACCTCGGCGATCGCGTTGCTGTCATCGGGTCGGGCAACTCTGCGATGGATGTCGCGCGTACGGCAATCCGCAAGGGCAGCCGCTACGTCACGATCTACGCACGGCGCAACGGCATCTCCGCGAGTGAGCGCGAGCTGGAATACGCACTCATGGATGGCTGCGAAATCCAGTACGCAAAGGGCATTCACTCCGTCACCCCCGAGGGTCCCATGATGTATGACCGCGTCTTCGATGAGAATCAGAAGCTCATCAGCGAGGGCGAGCCGTATCTCATCCCTGCCGACAGCACGGTCATCGCGGCAAGTCAGGCGGCAAAGGACAAGATCGTACGCACGACAACGGGCATCCACCTCAACGAGAAGGGGCTGGTCAAGGTCGATGAGAACGGCATGACCGACCGCGACGGCGTATTCTCGGCAGGTGACGTCGTGTTCGGCCCGTGGAATGTCGTGCAGGTCGTCAAGGAGGCGAAACATACTGCCGACGCCATGATCCAGTACCTGAAAGCGCGCGAAGCCAACGTGTAACCGCCAAGAACATCCGTATTTCCCCAAGAAGTCCCCAAGAAGAAAGGAAGAGTGCCATGAGCATGAACGATCACGAGATTACCGACCTCGTCCGTCAGATGGCAAAGCCCCCCGAGCCCCCCACCTACACCGACGCCGATGTAGAGGAGCTGGTGCGGATGCACGCAGGCGGACGCCACAAGATGCGCAGTGAGGCGGAGATCCTCGCACGCTACAATCTCGGCCGCAAGCAGTACAAGCAGCTGAAAGGCAGCCACGAGAACAACCGTGAGCAGCAGCAGATGCTCTACGCGGAGCTGAAGGTGCTCGGCTGGATTCTCGGACGTAAGGAGCGCGAGGTCGTCATGGAGATCAATCAATGAAGCTGAGCCACACCAAAGAGGATTTTATCAGCGCGGCAAAAACGGCAAATCTCATCACGGTCTCCACGGAGCTGACGATGGATCTCGACACGCCCGTCTCCATCTACTATAAGTTGGTCGGCGAAAAAAAAGGCTACATCATGGAGTCCGTCGATACGACACAGCAGCAGTTTGGGCGATACTCCTTCATCGGCGGTGAGCCATTCGTGCGCGTGCAAGTCTTTGCCGACAAGCTGCTCATCAACGAAAACGGCCTGATGAAGAGCATCTCGGGTGCACCGCATGATACGATGAAGGAATATGCGGCGCGCTTTACCCCTGCGGAGGACAAAGAACAGCTGCCGCTCGTCCACGGCGGACTGGCAGGCTACTTCTCCTACGAAACGGCTGCGACGTTTGACCGCGTACGCGGCGTTCATCTCGGTGGTGAGCATCTGCTCGGGCAGTTCATGATGTGCCGCTATCTCGTCGTCTACGATGCTCTGCGCAACAGTGCACGTCTGCACTACCTCGCCGACATCAAGGAGGGGGATGATGCGAGCGAGCTCTACGACGTGATTGCCGACCGCCTCGCCGCCATGCGCAGCCGCCTTGCCGCCCCCTGTGCCCTGCCCGCAGCACCACCGAGCAAACGGTCAGCCCCCATTGACTTTATGGCGCAGTACGGAACGGCGCCGACGGAATTTCTGGAGACAGTCAAAACGGTCAAGGAGCATATCTATGCCGGCGACATCTTTCAGGCCGTTCCCTCCTTCCGCTTCCGCGCCAAGATCACGCGCCCGCCGTTCCTCTTCTATCGGCGTCTGCGGCAGGTCAACCCTTCCCCCTATATGTTCTACTACAACTTCGGCGCAGTTAAACTCGTCGGAGCATCCCCCGAGATGCTGATCAAGGTGGCGGGCAGTACTGTCTATACCTACCCCATCGCGGGAACACGAAAGCGCGGTGCGAACGACGAGGAGGATGCGCGTCTCGCAGCTGATCTGCGTGCAGATGAAAAGGAATGTGCCGAGCACGCCATGCTCGTCGACCTCGCACGCAACGACCTCGGCCGCATCAGCGTCCCGGGCACGGTGCGCGTGCCGAAGCTGATGGCAGTCGAACGGTTCTCCCACGTCTCCCACATGGTGAGCAGTGTCGTCGGTGAAATCGCCCCGCATTACGCACCCATGGACGTCCTGCGTGCCACATTCCCTGCCGGCACGGTCAGCGGTGCGCCGAAACTGCGCGCCATGGAGATCATCCACGAGCTCGAGCCGCAGGAACGCGGCTTTTACGCGGGAACCGTAGGATACATGGACTTTCGCGGCAACATGGATATGTGCATCACCCTGCGCACCATGTGCATCGAGCATGACGATACGGCAATCATCCAGGCGGGGGCGGGCATCGTCAAAGACTCCGTGCCCGAAAAGGAATACCTCGAGATCCTGCAGAAGGCAAAGGCTCTCTTTGAGGTGGTAGAGGAGGTCGAGAACAATGCTGCTTTTGCTTGATAACTACGACTCCTTTACCTATAACATCTACCAGCTGTTCAGCGACATCGGCGCGCAGGTCGAGGTCGTCCGCAGCGACAAAATTTCCATCGACGGGATTCGCGCGAACGGCTACCGCGGCATCATCATCTCGCCCGGTCCCGGCATTCCGCAGGACGCGGGCATCTCCGAGGAGGTCATTCGTCAGCTCGGCGGCGAGATCCCGATTCTCGGCATCTGCCTCGGGCATCAGGCCATTGGCGAGGTCTTCGGCGGACGCGTCGTCCGCGCGGGAGAAATCGTCCACGGCAAGGCATCCCCCATCCGTCACTCCGGCACGGGGCTCTACCGCGACATCCCGAATCCCACAGAGGTCGCCCGTTACCACTCCCTCATCATCACGCGCGAGAACCTGCCCGATGTGCTGGACGTGACGAGTCAGCTCGACGACGGAACGATCATGGGGGTGCGCCACAAGACGCTCCCCATCGAGGGCATCCAGTTTCATCCCGAATCCATATTGACGCCCGAGGGGCGCAGGATGATGCAGAACTATCTGACGGACATCGGTGCAATATGAGCGAAAAACGATATGACGACATCCTCCTCATCAGCGACCTTGACGGAACACTGATTCCGCGTCACGAGGCAATCGCCGACGAGAATCTTGCGGCACTCAACGCATTTACTGCGGCGGGCGGGGCCTTTGCCGCCGCAACGGGACGCACGCCCGAGGCAGCACTCCCCTATCTGGACGGCATTACCGTCAACGCCCCGAGCATCTTTTTCAACGGGGCAATGCTGAAGGATTTGACGGAAGACTGCGTGCTCGAGGTGCGCACACTGGACGGTGACCTCTGGCGCACATTCGCCGCGCGCGTCCTCTACCAGTTTCCGCGTGCCTGCGTCGAAGTCTACACGGAGGGGCGCTGCCACATCATCAGCCCCGAGGAAAACGACGATCCGCGCCTCACGGATGAGTTCTACAACGTCAACCATACGGAACTCCGCACCGTGGAAGGCGAGACATGGCTGAAGTTCTTCATCTGTGACGCGCCCATCAATCTCAAATTCGTCGAGCGGCTCGCCGCAGAGCTCGGCATTGACAAATGCTCCACATCGTTCTACTCGGAGGCGAACTACCTCGAATTTGTCCCGCCCGGTACGAGTAAGGGCGCGATGGCAGAGGTGCTACGGACGATGCCGCAGTATGCGGGACGCCGCATTATCGCCTGTGGTGACTACGAGAACGACGTCGAACTGCTGCGAATGGCAGATATCGGCATCGCCCCCGAGGACGCAGCCGATGCGGCAAAGGAGGCAGCAGACCGCATCGCACCGCCCTGCCGCACTCCACTCATCCCGTGGATTCTGAGCGAAGTACTATAGAAATTTACAGTAAGATACAAGAATGGGACAGATGCAGAAAGAACTCCTGCACCTGTCCCATTCTTTTGCTCTTATGCACTTCGCAGCGTCTTCTCCGTCCAGAAGTACGCGATCACGACGGGAATGCCGGCACCGATCCATGCGAGGGGATTGGCGAGACACGCGCCGAGAAATCCGAGATGGGCGCAGAGGAAGATCGCCGCACCGGCACGCATAACGAGCTCCATCGCCCCCGCGATCGTCGGAACAACGCTCTGCCCAAGCCCCTGCAGGACGTTGCGGTAGACAAGCAGGACGGCGAGAATAATGTACGCCGAACCGTTGACGGTGAGGAAGGTCTGCCCATAGGCGATAACCTCCTCTGCCCCCTGTGCATCCGCGCCGACAAAGAGTGCGAGCAGATGCGTCCCAAAGGCGATAAGCAGAATACCGATGGCGACGGCAAAGGCGGCAGACATCTTGAAACAGGCATGCACACCCGCGCGAATGCGCTCATACTGCTGTGCACCGTAGTTCTGTGCCGTATACGCCGCCATGGCATAGCCGAAGGAGAGCATGGGCATGACGGCGACGGCGTCGATCTTCTGCGTTGCCGCGTATGCCGCCACGGGCAGTGCGCCGAGGTTGTTAAGGGCAACTTGGAGGATGATCGCACCGAGGGCAATCACGGAGGACTGCAACCCCATTGGAAGCCCCAGCCGCAGATGCGCAGTGAGGAGCGAGGCATCTGGTTTAAAGTCCTGCCATACGGGGCAGAGTGCAGGGATGCGCCGCCGTATATAAAGGAAAAAGACGAGCATGCCAATCGCCTGTGCGGCGACCGTCGCACCCGCCGCGCCCGGGATGCCCAAATCCAGAACCAGTATGGCAATCGGCTCAAGAACGACATTGATGGCAAGGGTAATGCCCAGAATGACTGTCGGTGTCGTACTGTCCCCGAGGGCACGGATAAGACAGTTCTGCAAATAGAGCAGAAGAAATACCATCAACCCTGCAAAGATGATGGAGAGAAAGTCCACCGCCCCTTCTAGAATCTCAGGCGGAGTTTCCATAAGGATGAGCAGCGGCCGCGTCAGCGGAAAGACGAATGCGGTCAGGAGAAGTGCTGTCAACATGCCGAGCAGGATACACGTCGCTGCACTGCGGCGCACCCCGGCCGCATCGTCCGCGCCGAAGCGCTGTCCCGTATAGATCGTGATCCCCGTGCAGAACCCCATAATAAAGCCGAGCGCGAGGAACATGAGACTGCCCGTACAGCCAACGGCGGCAAGTGCATTCACCCCAAGGAATCGCCCAACGATGAGCGTATCGACAAAAGAATAGAGCTGCTGCATCATATTTCCTGCAATCCGCGGCAGCGCAAAGAAAAAAATCAGCCGTGCGGGGTCGCCCGCCGTCATATTCTTCGTCATTCGAGATACCTCGTCACAATGGTACGCAGTTTCTCTTGAAAGTACACGGTATTCGTATAGAGCACCCCTGCGTTTGGCGCAAACTTGATGAGATAGAGCTGCGGATCGCCGCTCACCCAGAAGTCTGTGGGGTACGGTGTCACCGTAATGCCCTGCTTTTCAAAGTTGAGCACGGCACGCGGCAGATGGAACGCCGAGGTCACGAGAATCGGATGCACAAAGCCCTCACGCCGTAGGATTTCCGCTGTATAGCGCGCGTTCTGCCCCGTCGTGAGGCTGCGTGTCTCCACATAGATCATATCGTCCGGCACACCGAGCGAGCGCAAAACGCGCCGCGCGATCTCCGCCTCAGACCCCGTATCACTGAACACCTGCCCACCCGAGAGCAGGATTGGCAGATGTGTGCGCAGATGAAGGCGATACACCGCGAGAAGGCGCGAGGACGGGCTCTGTGCGAGCATCCCCGTGCCGTCCACATCCTGCACATCCGCGATTGCCCCGCCGCCAAGCATGATGATGACATCGCCCTGCGGCACCTCGGGCACGGGATACGTCCGCTCAAGCTCCCCCATCAGGCGATCCGATACGGCTCCGATGGAGAGGAGATAGAGCATAGTGGCAAGCGCACAGAGCAGCACAGCCGCACGGGATTGATGCCGTCTCTTCCCTAGATAGACGGCAAGCCCAAGCATAGCAAGAACAAAAATCCCCGGCGGCAGAATCCATGCTGCCCCAAATTTTAAAATGTAAATCATCATCTCATACGTCCAATCGCGATTCATTTCGATAGGTTAGAAAAATCAACAACCGCAGCAACTGCAAGGTGTCTCACAAATATATAGCGCAACTACGGTGCCCCTATTATAGGATATTTTAGGGGATTTTTGTAGGCATGGGAGGCAAATAAATCTGCCGCAATACTGCTATCGAGGGAGGCTTTGATTTACTCAATTTATAAATCCGAAAAAGGAAAATACGCCTTCACCGCGAATATTTAGAATATAGCACGTTCTTCTGCGTGCTTCATCGTTCATTGTATCGAATCTTATGTGTATGGACAAAGGAGAGATTCACTCATGGCAATCATCGAATCAGAGCACATTGATGCCGAGAAGCGCTTTGGCGGCAACGGTACGATCCACATTCAGAAGCTCCTCACGCCGAAGGAACTGGACGGCAAGTGCGCCATGTTCGCGCGTGTGACGATCCCGCCCCATGCGTCGATGGGCGCACACAAGCACGAGGGCAATACGGAGACGTATCACATCCTCTCGGGGCGTGCCCGCTACAACGACAATGGCAAGGAGATCGAGATCGGCGCAGGTACGACAACATTCTGCGCGGACGGCGAAGTGCACGCGATTGCCAATGCCTCCGAGACCGAGGATCTCGTCTTTATGGCGCTGATTATCAATAAGTAAACCGTCTTGCTCAACTTTCTCCATTGGCTGTGAGGAGGTGCTGCGTTGGCCGATGCAAAGATAAATATCGGTGCATTCCTTCTTGAATGGGATACGGAAAAAGAAAAAATCAATCGAAGGAAACACGGCATATCTTTTGAAACGGCAGGACGCATTTTCCTCGATGCGAACCGAATTGAGTACTATGATATAATGCATAGTACAGACGAAGATCGCTTTGTAACCATAGGTATGGTTGACGGTTTATTATCCGTTGTCTATACAGAACGCGAAAACGATATTTTACGTCTTATTTCGGCTCGAAAAGCCACGGAAAAAGAAAGGAGGGCCTATGAACGCGGAACTCTCTAAAACACTGCCAGATAACGACGGTCCCGAACTAACGGATGAACAGCTGAAGATTATGACCCTCGTACTTTCCCATAAGGGAACGCGCGGTGGCTCGCGAAAGGCTCTATACATTCAAGGACGGGAAGAGGAACGTGTCAGTGCACTCAGAAACCTGATGGACAGCATGCGTCTTACGCTGCCACAGGCAATGGATGCACTCAAAATTCCATCGTCGGAATATGAAAAATACGCTTCGGTTATCTAGGGAATCACTGATAAAATGAGGTCTGCCAGATTGGCTTAGATTTTTTGTCCGAACAAGGCAGCAAACCGGACGC
>CAUTTS010000041.1:0-21281 GCA_963541465.1 uncultured Selenomonas sp. | reverse complement strand
CCGCTAGGAGGTGCCGTATGTTATTTGGCGTACAGAACGTGCGTAAGAGCTTCGCAGAGATCGAGGTGCTGAAGGATGTGAGCCTCAGCGTAGACAAGGGGGATGTGGTTGTCATCCTCGGGCCGAGCGGTTCGGGTAAGACGACATTCCTGCGTTGTCTCAACTTCCTTGAGCGTGCCGATGGCGGAACGATGGACTTTCACGGGACGCAGCTTTCCCTCGTGGATGCCTCTAGGGGCGAGATTGCCGCGGTGCGGAAAAAGACGGGCTTCGTCTTTCAGAACTACAACCTCTTCGCGAATAAGACCGCCCTCGAGAATGTGACCCTCGGGCTCACCGTCGGGCGCGGTATGGCGGCGGCAGAGGCAAAGGAGATCGGCATGGATGCTCTGCGGCGTGTGGGGATGGCGGAGCGTGCCGACTACTACCCCGCACAGCTCTCGGGCGGACAGCAGCAGCGCGTCGGCATTGCCCGTGCCGTTGCCGCAAAGCCCGATGTGATCCTCTTTGACGAACCGACCTCTGCGCTTGATCCCGAGCTCGTCGGCGAGGTGCTCTCCGTGATGAAGCAGCTCGCCGAGGAGGGCACGACGATGATCGTCGTGACGCATGAGATGAAGTTTGCACAGGATGTTGCGACCCACGTCGTCTTTATGTCGGACGGAGTGATCGTCGAGGAGGGGAGCGCAAAGTCGATCTTCACCGCGCCGCGCGAGGAGCGCACGCGCCGTTTCCTCCGCCGCATCCTGCCCGAGGAGTATGAGCCGGCAGCGCTGATATAGGAAAAAGCAGTCAGCAAGATGGATGTCTTGTTGACTGCTTTTCTCGTGTTTTTTCGCAGCAGCAAACGTACTGCTGATCGGCGGTTTCTTATGACTTAATCGCGAAGAAGTCCGCGGGAACAGGGGCGAGGATACTGACGAAGATGAAGTCCTCTGTTCCCGTATTCTTCATGCCGTGGCACATCCCCTTCGCTGAGACAATGACGTCGCCCACTGCGATGGGGCGTTCCTCGCCCGGCGTGGGATAAAAGACACCTTCTCCTTGGATGCAGATCCATATATCGTCCGCTTTTGCGTGCCCGTGCGGCTTGATCTCCTGCCCGGGCTTCAGCACCCAGACGACGCCGCTTGTCGATGCTGTTCCGTAGATCGGTGTGCGCGTTGCTGTATCACCCGATGCCATGACATCGGAGAGACGATAGCGGCGCGTCTCAAAATCATTTGTTACCTCTGTGGTCATAAAAATTCTCCTCTCGTATATGCGATAACACATGCACATCTGACGCAGCTGGGTGTATCAATCGTCGAAATAATCGTCGTCATACCCCTCGCCGTAGTCGTGCCAGTCATTGTGGAGAATGTCCTCATCCTCGTCATACTGGCCGCCGTACGGGGCGCTGCCGCCGTAGGTGTCGGCGTACGCATCGTCGTCCGATGTGTCTCTCTGATCCTCCTCATCCTCTTCGTATGCGCGACGGTACGGCAGCTCGTTGTCATAGGCATCGCCCGTCGATGCCGTATCGCTCGACGTGGACGGAATACTGACATGGGGCAGGGACGGAATGAGGATGCCGAACAGCTTTTCGGCGAGATATGCGCCAAAGACGGCGAGCAGGATTTTCTGCCACCATGGCAGCGCTTTTTGCGATTGACGCGGTACGGCGTTTTTCGGTGCGTCAGGCATTTTTCTTCACCTTCTTCCATTGCGCGTTCGCGCGTGCAGAATGGAGCATGGAGGAAAAATTATCCGCGAGCTCTTTCTCCATGACGGCGGTATCGTACTTGTCTCCCTGATGATGGAGCTTGTTGACTAGCGTCCCATTCCAGTCATCGCTCCACAGTGTGAAGAAGGTCAGCTCAATCGCCTTCGTCCGATCCGTCTCCGCCTTCGGCAGGTAGTAGAATGTAATATCCCGGCCGTGGAGTGCGGACGGCACGGCGCCATGTCCCTTCGGGGCGTAGAGATGGTGAATCTCGCGGAGCGCATGGACCATCTCCTCCGGTCTCGTATCCTCGTCGGCAAAGATAAAATCTCCGCCCCTGAAGAGAGACACTTCGTCATTCGTTCCTGCCGGGCGTTTCACCTTGCTGTCCCTCAGCGCCGCTGCCTCCTCCGTTGTCGCTGCATACAGTCCGTGCTGCGCAGCGACTTCTCCGATGCGTGGATTCAGATGAACGGCGTACGCTGCGGCATAGGCGTGGTCGGCATCCGCGTCGCGCTGTGCAAACGGCTGCGGAACGGGGAGGGTGCAGTGGCGGACGTAGGCCGTGCAGAAAAAGGTGAAGTCATTCGCCTCGTCATACAGCACGTATGTGTTTCGCTGCATGGGGGCGGGCTTTTCGGTCTCCGACGACCGCAGGACAATGCGCGGCTCGTAGTCGGCGAACTTCTCCTCCAGCATTCCGATGACATCATCCGACGTGTAGGGCGCGCCGTGCTCCGTCGTTACGAGGAAGGAACAGCCAGAGAGGAGGGCTGTGCACGCCGTCAACAAAGCGGCGAGCACGTGGGAGAGTCTATGTGCCATGAGCAAGCTCCTGTTGTTGCGGCAGAGAGGGATCCGTGATTCCTCAGGTCAAGAGACAGCAAAGAGGGGAGCTTTTTTTGGTTCCTGCTTATCTGTTGGCGGGGTTGTATGGTTTGCGTAGGTAGCCCAGTCGGGTTCATAGTCCTCTGTTGCTTGATTTCCCCACATATCCCACCCCGTCCGATCACCACGTGCAAAAAGCTCAATGAAGGGTCCGTTTGAGCATGCTTCGATCAATGAGATAAACTCATCGGGCTTTCGTGAATGCTCCCGTTTTTTAGAACGGATGAGATTGACTTGTGTACGTGCGGGCTGCAGTGTACGATTGTTCTTTCCCCGAATGCCAAATAAAAGGATTTCTGTGACATTGCGAAAATAGAAGCCTACACCACGTCCATCTGGATAGCCATCCTGTCGGATTTTCTCCCAAATGATATTTGTCTTATACGTAAACCCCCATGCCTGCATGACGGAAAGTCCATCAGGCAGGAGGGCGTTTGGTACCCATAGGTATAGGTGGGACTTATCATCTGCGATCTCTTGTACGGGAAGGCTTTTGATCTCATCCAATGTCATCGTGTTGTAACGGTGGAGTCGCTTATGCTCAGGAGCCGCTTTTCCTGTCCGATTTTGAAATTGCCATGGCGGATCCGCATAAATCGTTTGATATTTTTTCCCATGAGTAAAGGAGGAGAAGTTCATGAGTGTTTTTTTGAACTCAGTATCCGTCATTGAAATCGCCTTTCACGCAAGCTCTCTTTATTCCTATTGCCATCATCGGACAGCCACCGTTGCGTCGGGAATCCAGCCGATAGAGAAGTTTGTTCATCCATGTAGTTGATGCACCGTATTTGCGCAATATAGATTTACCGCTATCATCAATGATTTGTCGAAAAACATCATTTAACTCCTCTGAACGTGTCACAATGATGCCGACATCAATCAAGCCACAATCGAAGTATGTACGCATGGCGAGCAGATCTCGATCAAAAGTCTGATCTTTACTATTCCATTCTAGGTCAAAGGCAACTTTTCCTTTGATAAAGTCAATGTTGTGACCATCGATGTACCCGACGATTGTTTTCTCATCAAATGGTGTGTTGGAAAATCTTCCTCGTTGAGATGCTTGGCGCGGATAGATTTTTACAATGAGATCCCCCGTAATACGTATTTCACGCCAGCCATAGGGATAGAGAACATCGTCAAATTTTTTGGGGATATTTGTCTCGTTACCGCCCTGCATCCGCAGATCGGATGTCGTGATTTCCAGTTTTTGAAGGCTGTCCAGAATCTCATGCCACTCATTGGGGAATGATTGCCCAAGGATCTCCAATGCATGTCCGTAGCTATGAAATTCAAACTTCGCCAATAAGTCCTGCGGGATGTAGTTGACTGCCAATCATCATCACCTCTTTTTGAAGTATAGCATAAAGGAATCGCTGATAAAATGAAGTTTGTCGAGTTGAAAACAAAATTTTGCCTGATTTGTCAATCATATAGATATGGAACGATGTTATACACGGTACCAAGATGAGCTGTAATAGTATATATGAAAGAACGGGCTTGATGAGAATGTCCCATCAAGCCCGTTCTTTCTCGTATTTAGTAGCAGCCGCAGCCGCGTGCACGCGATGCACGGCTGTTGTTGCAGTACGCACCGCCGTCGTAGCAGTTACTGCGGTCGTCGCAGTATGCGCTGCTGTTGTTCCCGCCGTAGCAGTACGCCTGATTCTCGCGCACCGGGAGGTCGCACGTATCGCCGTCACAGACATAGGCGAGTGCCTGTGCGCCCGTGGCAAGGATCATGCCGGCGACCAGTCCCATCAGTACCTTCTTCATTGACGTTCCTCCTCTCAGTTCACATATAGTATAGCATAAATGTCAAGGAGTGAATATTTTATAATAACTTATAGATATGGATTGACTGATATATAGAATTTAGATGATTTATACTCATTTATTTTATATTCAAAGGAGTAATGGAATTATCATGGATTTAGTCAATGAAAATGCGTATCTTAATTGAGAAAGAATATACATATAAATTATAGAGTTTATATACACTAGAAATTATGAACGAAATTCATAATTAAAATTTATGATTATGTAAAATATCTATTGATTTTTGCACGCGGTTACGCTATGATATAAATGAATCGAGAAAAAACATATTCATATAAAGGAATACAGTATGAAGAATGAAACAGCAGTGATATATTCCTCGCGCACGGGGAATACGAAGCGGGTGGCGGAGCATCTGGCGGAGGCACTTGGCGCGCCCTGCTACAGCGTCGCGGATGCCTCTGCCGCATCGGAGCAGGCAACGCTCTGCATCGGTACGTGGATTGATCGCGGGACGGCAGATGCAGCGGCACGAAAGTACATTGAGCGTTTGCGCGGGCGCCGCATCTTCCTCTTCGGCACCCTCGGCGCGGAGCCGGACTCGGAGCACGCAGCGAAGTGCATCGCGAACATCCGCGCACTCTGTGACGCGTCGAATGAGATCCTCGGTGCGATTCTCGTGCAGGGGGCAATCGATCCGATGCTGATCGAGATGTTCAAGAGTATGCCGAAGGATAATGTGCACGCCTATACGGAGGAAAGTGCGGCACGCTATGCAGCGGCGGCGCGTCACCCCGATGCAGCGGATTTTGCCCGCGTGATTGCGGCGGCGAGGGAGGTATTGGCATGAGTACACTACAGGAGAAAATCAATGCACTTCCCATCGAGGAACGTGCGTGGCTGCTTGGAACGAAGTCGGAGAACCCACTCGGCTGTGCCTTCGCCAAGAAGCGTGTGGTACACCCCGGTGCAGGCGGCAAGCGTATGGTGATGGACAAGGAGGAGCAGACACGTATATGGGCGGATCTGATGGCACAGACGCCGAATCCTGCCGACGAGCGAGCGGTTTACATCCATATTCCGTTCTGTGACAAAAAATGCAGCTACTGCGGATTTTTTCAGAACTTCACGCGGGAAGAAGCGGCGCATCACTACGTCGATGTGCTCCTCGATGAGCTGGATGCGGCAGCGGATACGCCCTACGTGCAGGGCGCACCCTTTCAGGCGGTGTTCTTCGGCGGCGGTACGCCGACAGCGCTGAGCGATGCGGATATCGCGCGCCTCGTACAGGCGGTGCGTGCACGTCTGCCGCTCACGAGTGACTGCGAGATCACGCTTGAGGGGCGCATCCATGATCTCACGGAGCGTAAGGTTGAGGCGGCAATGAACGCGGGCATCAATCGGTTCTCCCTCGGCGTGCAGTCCTTTGACACGCGCGTCCGTCAGGCGATTGGACGTATTGACGACGGCGAAACGGTCATCGCGACACTGCGCCGCATGGTGGAGCAGCAGGGCGCTGTCGTCATCGCCGACCTCATCTACGGGCTACCCTACCAGTCGATGGAGGTCTGGGAAAACGATGTGCGCACGCAGTTCGAGATCGGCATCGCGGGCGGCGACCTCTATCAGCTCAATGTGTTCCCGTCGAGTGAACTGGCACGGCGCGTCGCATCGGGCGATCTGCCGATGCTGCCGACGACGGAGGAGCAGGCGGAGTATTTCCGGCGCGGCATTGACATCGTCATGGAGTACCCGATGGTGCGCCGCATCGACACAACCCACTGGGCGACGGATCACCGTGAGCGCAGCATCTACAATACGCTTGCCAAACGCGGCTGTGACGTCCTCGCCTTCGGCTCGGGCGCGGGCGGCTTCATCGGTCAGATGATGTGGCGCAATCACGGTGCACTCGCGCCGTATGAGAAGATGGTCGAGGAGGGAGCGAAGCCCTTCCAGTTCATGGGCGAGCAGGCGGATGCACACCGCATGCAGAGCGAGATCGGCGACCAGATCGAGCACGGCTATCTCTATGCGCCGTTTTTCACGAAAAAATACGGTGTCGATCTCCTCACCGAGATGGAGCCGCTTCTCGCCGCATGGGCGGAGAATGGGCTGGTCACGCGTACGGAGACAGGATTCCGCCTGACGTGTGCGGGCGAGTTCTGGCATGACAACCTCATTCAGGGCTTCCTCGAGGCGTATGCCCTCACACAGGAGGATACGGTGAAGCTCCGCAAGGAAAACGTCGCCGTGCAGGACATGATACCGAAATCCGTGCGCTCCATGCTCGAGGCGATGTTCCCCGATGGGATGCCCGCGCAGATGGCGGCGGCACTCGCAGGAAAGCCGTCGCCGGAGATGGAGAAGCATCCGCACATGCAGATGTTGAAGGAGCTCATCCGAAAAGAGCGTGAAAAGGAACGCTCCGCGGGGGTAGATCATGACCTCAATACGGTCATGCGCACCCAGTCGCGCGACCTCGGGAAAGCTGTGTAAATGATATAGAAAGCCCCCGTCAGGATGTGTCGGTATCTTGACGGGGGCTATTGTCTCTTAGTGTGGCGTAAAATATCCAAACGCCGCAGGGATGCTGTAGGTATCGGTGAGTTCCGCGCGGCGTACCCAGAGGAGGCTGGACGGCTCTCCCAATGCGGTCTCGGCGGCCATGAGCGGCGGCTCGTTCTTTTCCGCGACCGTGACCGCCCACCCCGTGAGATCCCATTCGATATGGCTGAAGATGTGACGCGCGGGCGGGAGTGGGGCGATGGAGAGGACATGGAAACCCTTGCCATCGAGGTGTGCACGCACGGCACGCTTTGACTGCTTTCCGTCGAGATGCGGATATTCCCAGAGACCTGCGAGGAGTCCCTTCGCGGGTCTTTTTCGTATGGCGATGCGGTCACCGCAGGATAGGACGAGGATGGTATGTTTTTCCTTGCGCCGTGCCTTGGCGGCGGACTTTACGGGATAGTCCTGCTGTGTGCCGCGATCATGGGCAAGGCAGAGCTGCGCGGCGGGGCAGCTGTGGCAGAGCGGCGCGCCGTGCGGCAGACAGATCGTCGCGCCGAGATCCATGAATGCCTCGTTCAAGAGGCCTGCATCACGTCCCTCGGGGTAAGAGACGGAGAGCGCGGCTTCAAGAGAACGCTTTGTGCTGTCTTTTCCAATGTCGATGGGATTCGCCGTGATGCGTGCCGCGACGCGGAGAAAGTTGCCGTCAACAGCAGGGCGCGGCTGTCCGTAGGCAAACGACGCGATGGCACTCGCCGTGTAGCGTCCGATGCCGGGGAGCTTGAGGAGGGCATCGAAGTCGTTCGGGAGGTCGCCGCCGTGCTCTTTGACGATCACCTGTGCCGCGCGCTTGAGGTTGCGCGCACGGCTGTAGTAGCCGAGCCCCTGCCACAGCTTCATGAGTGCGTCGTCGTTCACGGCGGCGAGGTCATGGACGCTCGGCAGTACCGTGAGAAAACGCAGGTAGTAGGCGCGTACGACGGCGGCGCGCGTCTGCTGGAGCATGATCTCCGAGATCCAGACGTGGTACGGCGTCGGTTCGTCGCGCCACGGCAGGTCGCGCGTGTCGGGCGCGGATTTGCGCCATGTGAGCAGGGCTCGGCAGAGGGCGGGAAAGACGTCTGCGCCCGCCCAAGGCTGTATATTCATAGATGGTTCTCCATTTCGTGTTAGGAAAATACGGATAAATTCCGTCACGTTTTATTTGTGATTTCTATATTTTATCACGGATGTTTCACCCTTTACAAATGGTGCGGTTTTTGGCTCTGTAATGATGAAAAATCGCCCGAAGGAGCGGCTTTTGCTTTTGCGTCCTGTGTATGCTAAAATAACAGGAAATAAAGGATATCTACAATATGATGGAGTGATTGTCAATGCTGGATATGAAGTTTGTGCGTGAGAACCTGCCCGCCGTGCAGGAGATGCTGAAGCATCGCTGCAATACGCTCGACCTCTCGCCGTTCACGGAGCTCGAGGAGCGCCGCCGCAGGATCCTGCAGGATGTGGAGGAGAAGAAGGCGCGCCGCAACGCCGTCTCGAAGGAGGTCGGCGCGCGCAAGAAGGCGGGCGAGAATGCGGATGAGATCGTCGCGGAGATGCGCACGCTCGGCGACGAGATCGCGGCACTCGATGAGGATCTGCGTGACGTGGAGCTGCGCCTGCGCGGCCTCCTGCTCCAGATTCCGAATATGCCGAAGGCGGATGTGCCGATCGGCAAGGACGAGACGGAGAACCCCGAGGTGCGCCGTTGCGGCACGCCGCGCACGTTTGATTTCACCCCGAAGGCACACTGGGACATCGGCGACGCACTCGGCATCCTCGATGCAGAGCGCGCGGCGAAGGTCACGGGCGCACGCTTTACGTTCTACAAGGGGCTCGGTGCTCGCCTTGAGCGCGCCTGCATCAACTTCATGATGGATCTCCACGCCGAGAAGCACGGCTACACGGAGATGCTTGCCCCCTATATCGTGAATGAGGCAAGCATGATCGGCACAGGACAGCTGCCCAAATTTGCCGAGGACATGTTCAAACTCGAGGGGCTCGACTACTACCTCGTGCCGACGGCGGAGGTGCCGACGACAAACTACCATCGCGATGAGATCCTCGATGCGGAGCAGCTGCCGGAGTACTACACGTCCTATACGGCGTGCTTCCGTGCAGAGGCGGGCAGCGCGGGGCGCGACACGCGCGGACTCATCCGTCAGCATCAGTTCAACAAGGTGGAGCTGATCAAATTCGTCACGCCGGAGACGAGCTGGGACGAGCTTGAGAGCATGGTGACGGCGGCAGAGGACGTGTTGAAGATCCTCGAACTGCCGTATCGCGTCATCCAGCTCTGCACGGGCGACATGAGCTTCACCTCGGCAAAGACCTACGACATCGAGGTCTGGATGCCCGCACAGGACAAGTACCGCGAGATCTCGTCCTGCTCGAACTGCACGGACTATCAGGCGCGCCGCGCGAATATCAAATACCGTCCCGCACGCGGGGCGAAGCCGACGTTCCTCCATACGCTGAACGGCTCGGGACTCGCCGTCGGACGCACGGTGGCGGCAATCCTCGAAAACAATCAGCAGGAGGACGGCTCGGTCATCGTGCCGAAGGCGCTGGTTCCGTACATGCACGGGGTCACGGTCATTCGATGAAAAAAGTCATCGTCGGCATCACGGGGGCGAGCGGCAGCTGCTATGCCCTCCGCCTCATCGAGGTGCTCGCGGAACGCGGCATCGAGGTGCACGCTGTCGTCACAGAGAGCGGTATGCGCGTGCTGGACTATGAGTGCGGCGTATCGGCGGAGGAACTGGCGCGGCGTGTGACCGTGCTCTATCCGAATGCGGACGTGGGGGCAGCGATCGCGAGCGGCTCGTTCCGCATGGATGCGATGATCGTCGTGCCCTGCTCGATGAAGACCGCAGGAGCCATCGCGCACGGCGTGACGGACGATCTCCTCTCGCGCGCAGCGGATGTGACGCTGAAGGAGGGACGGCGGCTCCTTCTCGTACCGCGTGAGACGCCGATGCACGAGATCCATCTGGAGAATTTGCTGCGTCTGGCGCGGGCGGGGGCGATCATCATGCCCGCCGCGCCGGGATTTTATCATCGCCCGGAGACACTCGACGATCTCGTCGACATGATGGTGGGGAAGATCCTCGACCGCCTCGGCATCGAGGCGGAGATATATACGCGTTGGAGGTAGTATCGTGAAAAAGATGTATGCAGCCGCACTCCTGACGGCAGGGGCACTTTGCCTGACGAGTGCCGTCAGTGCCGCACCGTCGCAGACGGCAGCGCAGGAGACGGTAAAGACCCCGCTGCAGCAGATGCACATGGGGACAAGCGAAGAGAAGAACCGCCGAGCGGAGATTCAGGCGGACTATTTCCAGCATCGCGGCGAGCGCCGTTACATCAATCTCTACAATCTGCATGTGTTCCGCCAGTACAAGGAGATGCACGGCATGTCGCTCCACTGGGGACTGACCGTCACGCGCCCCGTCGGCTCGTGGGCGGAGAAGGATGCGCCGGATGTGCGTCTTGACTCGGGGGCGGTCGGCGTCGGCCCTTCCTATATGGTGCGCTGGACGAAGCCCCTCGGGAAAAAATGGGAGGTCTCTCTCGACCTCACGGGCGGCCTCATGGTCTACAACAAGGTGCATCCCGCGCATACGCGGAACTATGACTTCATGTGGCGCATCGGCCCACGCCTCACGTATAATTTCAATGATCGGAATGCGCTCAGCGTCGCCTATCTCGGACATCATGTGTCCAACGGGCAGCGCACGAAAAACCCCGGCTATAACGGCATCGGTGTTTCGATCGGCTATCGGTACACCTACTGATGGCAAAGAAATTTTATGCGGTCAAGCGCGGGCGCAAAACGGGGCTCTACACCGTCTGGGCAGAGTGCGCGGCACAGGTAAAGAGCTTTCAGGGAGCCGTCTACAAGGGCTTTATGACGGAGGAAGAGGCGCGGGCGTGGCTCGGCGGTGCGGATGCACGGACGGAGCAGCCCCGTGCCGCTGCGGAGATGGCAGCGCCCTCCGCCCCTGATGCGGACTACATTATCCACACGGACGGCTCGTGCCTTCGCAACCCGGGCGGTGCGGGCGGCTGGGCTGCCGTGATCGAGACGGCAGCGACGGGCGCGGTCGAGGAGAAGAGCGGCGGCGACCCCGAGACGACGAACAACCGCATGGAGCTGACGGCGGCACTGATGGCACTCACTGCCGTGCCGGAGGGGGCGCGCGTTGCGCTCTACACGGACAGTCAGTATCTGAAGAACGCCTTTACAAAGTTTTGGCTGCCCGCGTGGAAGAAGCGCGGGTGGAAGAAGGCGGACGGTGAGCCCGTGCTGAATCAGGATCTCTGGGTGCAGCTCGATGCGGCGTTTGCCGCGCGGCAGGTGCAGTTTCACTGGGTCAAGGGGCATGCGGGCAACCCGCGCAACGAGCGGTGCGATGTGCTTGCACGCGCGGAGGCGGAGAAATTCTAGGGCGGTGGCGCATATCGTCTTGTGACACGGTGCAATGTTCCGCGCGAACGCCTCGTTTGCAAGTGGTCGTGCGCTTATCTGCCTAAATACCTGCGCATTGCGAAACGCGCTTCGCTTGAACGACGCAATCCGCAGGGGGCAGAACGCGCACTTCCTCCACTTGCGCCACTAGGGTTCGCTTAGGAACATTGCGCCACCGTCCTTTGGGGCGGAGAATAGCAATATCGATATGAGAGGAGGAACGCCGTGCAGCACATATTGGAAGCCGTTGGGGCGTTCGTCCTCACGCATCTCGCGAATATCGGGCGCATCGCGCTCCTGTACGGGGAGACGATGCGGCAGGTGACGCGCCGCCTGCGCGTGCGGAGCATCGTCTACCAGATGGCGCATCTCGGTGCGGACTCCCTTCTCATCGTCGGGCTGACCCTCCTCTTTACGGGCATCGTGCTCACCCTGCAGATCGCCCATGAGTTCATCCGCTACGGTGCACAGAGCACGATCGGCGCGGTCATTGCGATCGGCATTGGGCGCGAGCTGGGCCCCGTCCTCGTCGGTGTCGTCTGCGCGGGGCGCGTGGGTGCAGCGATTACGGCGGAGGTCTCGACGATGAAGGTCACGGAGCAGATCGACGCCCTGCGCGTCATGGCGGTCAGCCCTGTGAACTACCTCATCGTCCCGCGCATGCTTGCGTGCATGGTCGTCGTGCCGATTCTCACCGTCTTTGGCGACGTGATCGGCGTTCTCGGCGGCTACTTCACGGCGGTGTACTACTCGGGCATCTCGGGCTACACCTTCCTGCACTCCATCACGCAGTATGCGCTCCTCTACGACATGACCGGCGGACTCATCAAGGCAATCTTCTTCGGCAACGTTATCGCCGTCCTCGGCTGCTACTACGGTCTCCACGCGCCGCGCGGGGCGGAGGGCGTCGGTACGGCGACGATGCAGACCGTCGTCACGTCCATCATCGTGATCTTTATCCTGAACGCCGTGCTGACGTTCTTCCTCTTTTGACAAGGCGGTGGCGCAATGATACGACTTGAACACGTCACCAAGCGTTTTGGAACCAAGGAAGCCCTGAAGGACATCACCCTCACGATCAACGAGGGGGAGACGCTCGCCATCATCGGCGGCTCGGGCTCGGGCAAATCGACCCTCCTGCGGCTGATGATCGGACTTGACCGGCCGACGAGCGGGGCGATCTATATCGGTGCGGACGACATCGCGGCGATGGATGAGGCGGCGCTCGACCGCGTACGCCTGCGCATGGGCATGGTGTTCCAGTACTCCGCCCTCTTTGACTCGATGAGTGTCGGCGAGAACGTCGCCTTCGGGCTGCGTGAGCACACGGATAAGAGCGACGCCGAGATCCGCAGCATCGTCGCGGAGAAGCTCGCCCTCGTCGGACTGCCCGATGCGGCAGAGATGATGCCGCAGGAACTTTCGGGCGGCATGAAAAAACGCGTGGGGCTCGCGCGTGCGATTGCGACCGACCCCGCCATCATCTTCTATGACGAGCCGAGTTCGGGGCTCGATCCCATCATGACGGCGAAGATCGACGAACTCATCATCAGTATGCAGAAAAAACTTGGCGTGACCTCCGTCGTCGTCACGCACGACATGGCAAGTGCGTGCCGCATCGCCGACCGCATTGCCATGATCTACGACGGGGCGCTCATTGCCGTGGACACGACGGAGCGTTTTCAGGACATCAAAGACGAGCGCGTACAGGCATTTTTCCGTACGATGCATCACCGCAAGGAGGCAGGAGCATGAGTGCAGAGGCAAAGGTGGGGGCGTTTACCCTCGGAGGTGTGATCCTCCTGATCGCTGTCGTCGTATTCTTCGGCGGACTGCGCCTCGGCAGCAGCAGCGACTACACACTGTACGCGGGATTTCACCGCGCCGTCGGGCTGAATCCGGAGGCACAGGTGCTCCTCTCGGGCGTGCCCGTCGGGCATGTGCAGGATGTTGTGAGCGACGGGACGGGCGTCACCGTCTCCATGATCATAGAGCGTGGGGTGAAGATCCCGCGCGGCTCCGCCGTCACCATCGGGCAGCCTGGCATCATGGGGGATAAATTCATCATCATCACGCCGAACGGGAACAGCGACACCTACGCAAACGGCGACTATCTCTACGGCACGGATGAGATGGGGATGGACACGATGTTCGTCGAGCTGAACAAGATGATCGTCCTCGTGCAGGAGATGCTCACCTCCGTCAACGCCATCGTGGGCGCGCCGGGCTTCCAGACCTCCGTCGTGCAGCTCGCTGTCAACATGGAGCACATCACGGCGAACCTCGACGGGCTCACGGCGACGCTGGAGCAGATGGCGGCGGAGAATCGCGGCGACCTGCGCGGCATCCTCGTGAATATGAACACCATGACGGCGAACCTCGCGCAGAGCACGGCGAGCGTCGAGCGCATCATGGCGAACCTTGAGAGGGTCGGAGCAGACCCCGCGACGGCGGAGAACCTGCGCCAGACGCTTGCGAATATCACCGATGCCTCGGGGCGCATCGCACGCATCGCCGCGGGCATCGAGGCGGTGGCGGGCGACCCGCAGACACAGGAGGATGCACGTGCCCTCATTCACAACGCGCGAACGATGACGGACAAGGCGGGCGGACTGATGGGACGGCTCAGCAGCATCAAGGTCACACCGAAGGTGGACATTATGTACAGCGGCAAGGCGGATGACTGGCGGACGAATTTCAACCTCGACGTCGGCGAGCAGCAGGGCATGTACGCCTCCTTCGGCGTGGACGACATCGGCGGCGGGGATAAGGTGAGCGCCCAGCTCGGCAAGCGCGGCAGCACGTTCGGTGCGCGTGCGGGCGTGATCGGCGGCGCAGCAGGTGTCGGGGTCGACGCCTACGCGGGGGATAAATTCAAATTCTCCGCCGATGCCTATAACCCGAACGACCTCACCGTGCGCCTGCGCAGCCAGTATCAGCTCAGCGGCGGCACTTACCTATTCGGCGAGTGGAATGCGGTGAACGACCGCCAACGCCGCGCCTTCTATACGGGCATCCGACAAGAGTTTTGAACGTACAGATTGACGTGTGACAAAATATGTATATAATGTAGTTATAATGGTTGGACTGTTCTTTGCGTGGGCGGAGGATGGGGAAATGATCGATCTGTATTTGTTCGATGGCACAGGGACGGTGCCTGTCAACCCTATAAAATAAAACAAATGCTCTGTGGCAGGGAGGGAGACTGCTGTGGAGTATTTTTTATCGAAAAATCGATGGGTCGCTATGCTTTTTTATGGATTCTTTTCTTTTATAAAAATGGTTACAATTTAACTTGACAGCGAGAGAAAAATCGTATATTTTAGGACGACAGAACTAGGAAGTCCCAAGGAAGGGAGGGTAGAGGTTCATGCGAGGGAAAGGTAAAAGGGGACGACATTTAGCGCGCTATGTGTCGATTTTTTTGTTGTCCGGAGGATATACGCTTCCCTCGCTTCTGCCGGTGTATGCCGCGCCTGTGACGGGACAAAGCGTCACGGTCGATGCCTCGCATCCTGCCGTGACGAGTTCAGATCCGACCAATACGCCGGCGGGAGAGCCGACGCATCTTGCCGTGGCGGCTGGCGACGCCCCTGCGGGAAATGTCGGGGATGTCACCGGCAACAGCCTGACGATTCAGGCGACCTCGGCGTCGACGATGTCGGGCATCCTGAACCTCTATGCAGGTAGAACGTATGGCACGGGAAATGCGAATGGCAACACGCTGACGATCGACGGCAGGTATTCTTTTCCTGCGCTGATTCCGAACGCGGCGCATCCGA
The DNA here is from genome assembly GCA_963541465.1 of uncultured Selenomonas sp. Taxonomy (GTDB): domain Bacteria; phylum Bacillota; class Negativicutes; order Selenomonadales; family Selenomonadaceae; genus Centipeda. The sequence goes on along the minus strand of CAUTTS010000041.1, from coordinate 6,106 downwards.
CATGGCCCGGCTATCCGCCGCTCCTCTACGCCGGCTATACGCGAAATGGAAACGCGGACGGCAATACCGTCATCATCAGGGATGTGGTCGACACAGGAGCCAACCAACCAAATCCCTATGCGTATACCGGACTGACCTACAGCGGGACGGTCTACGCCGGCTATACGGCGGGCGGCGGTACGGCGCATAACAACCGCGTCGTGCTCCACAATGCACAGGCGCTCGGCAACGTCAAGATATACGGCGGCAACAATCCTGCGAATCGGAGCGGCAACAATGTGCTGCAGATCACATCGAAAAATAATCGTGTCGCGGGCATCTACGGCTTTAAGACGATGGAGTTCGTCCTCGACAACAGCCTGAAGGCGGCGGACAGCATCTGGTCGAACGCCCATCTGGTGGCGGACTACATGCTCTACGTGCGCGACAACACCCTGCAGAGTTTCGATTGGGATCAGATCGTCGTCAAGAACTATCAGGCGTGGTTTGACCATCAGATCGCGCTGGGGAAAAAGCGCCCCGTCCTCTATCTCTATTTTCCTGCCGCGATGACACTCTACGGCTATGCGCCGACGCTTCTCTATAACAATGGAGACTACGAGTACGGAAAGACCGCGACCTCCTACACGAACGGGGCGGGCATCCAGAACCCTACGGAGATCTGCGCAGCTTCGCAGTTCCGTCTGCTGGGGCTCCGCTATAAGAATGCGACGGAGACGCTGACGGCACAAACGCCGCAGCTTCACGAGTCCTCCCCGAAGGGCTCGTATGCGGGCGTCTCCATCTACGGCAATACGACGGAGAACAACAAGCTCACCATCTCGGGCGGCACGCATACGGCGGCGCGCGCGGGCTATACGATTGCGAAGAACGGCAGCACGAAGAACAATACGCTCACGATCACGGGCGGCACGGTCGGGGAGGCATACGGCGGCTGGACGGAGGGGCAGAACCTCCTCGCGAGCACGACCGTGGATGAGACGCATCCGGTCGCCGTGAATACGGGCGCGAACGCCGAGGCAGAGGGCAATACACTCAACCTCTCGGGCGGCACGATCGGCGCAAATGGCAAGATCGCGGGCGGCTATATCGCAAAGTATACGCTGCATCAGACGCATCCTGTATCGGCAGGCGACGCGAAGACGAACAAGGTCAATATCTCGGGCGGCACGATCGGGAACAATACGGCAATCTACGGCGGATATACCGAGGGCTCGGGGCATGCGACGGATAACGAGGTCACGATCTCGGACGGTACGTTCGGCAACGGCGTCGCGATCCATGGCGGCGCCACAGCGGGACGGGATGCGGCGGGTGCCGTGACGGCGAGCAAGGCGACGGGCAACATTGTCACGATCACGGGCGGCACGTTCGGCACGGGCATGGACATCTACGGCGGCAGTACCGACGGCACGGGTGCGGCGACGGGAAATACGATCACGCTCGGGGCAAACGATCTCGCTCGGGGCAAACGATCTCGCGATGGGCGGCGTATTTCTGCACGGCGGCTATGGCGCTGCTTCGAGCGATGTCATGACGGACAACACGCTGAACGTCAAGGGGAAGAATATCACCGTGCGCGGTGTGGAAAACTTCGGCAAGGCGAATTTCGACCTCGCGAACAAGGCGGTCGGCGACACCCTGCTCAAGATCACGGGCGGCGCGACGAACAAGATCGACTGGGCGGGCGTGGAGGTCGTGCAGTCGACCTACAGCTTTACACCGAAGTCCTACGACAAGCGTCTCTTCACCCTCATGGACAATGAGGACGGCATCAGCTTCATGAAGGGGACGACGGACACGTATGCCACCATCGGGGCAAAAGACCGCACGTTTGGCAACTACGAGTTCGTCATCGACACGGACAACCACACGGGACATGCGACGCGCTATGTCTATGCCGATGGATTCCAGTTCAAGGACAATACTGCCGCGACCTATACATCGGCGGAGGGAACGCACGATGCCGCATGGGCAGGGCGCACCGCGACAGGCAACAAGGTCGAGGGAAACAAACTCACCGTCACGGGTGGGTCTGTTACGAATGCCTACGGCGGCTTCGTCGTGAACAACAAGCGCGACGCATCGGGCAATCCGCTCACGACGGGCGACGCCGACAACAATACGCTCATCCTTGCAAAGGATGCGGCGAATCCGTCTGCTGCGGCGCCTGCCGTCACGGGCAGCGCCTACGGTGCGCTCGTCAAGACGAAGGCGGGCAGCGCGACGAACAACAAGGTGGACTTCTCGGCGGGGCATGTCGCGGGCAGTCTCTACGGCGGCGCGCTGACGGCGACGGGCGCGACGGGCGCGGCGACGGGCAACACGATCACCATCACGGGCGCGGCGACGGTCGGCGGCGATGTCTATGGCGGCTATACGACGGGCACGGGGGCGACGACGGGCAACACAGTGAACCTCGGCGACGGCACGGAGGCGGGGAAACTCACCACGGCCGCAGGGTCGGCGACGGTGGCGGGCACGATCTACGGCGGCAGCAATGCGTCGAATACAACGGGCAATGTCCTCAATGTCAACGGCAATGCCACGGTCGGCAACATCAAGAACTTTGCCGCAGTGAATTTCCACTATGCGAGTGCGACGACGAATACGGCGAGCCCCATGCTGAAGATCACGGATGGCACGGCAACCGCCTTGGATTGGAGTACCTTTGGCTATACGGGCGGCATCCCGTCGGGCGGGAAGCTCACGCTCATGCAGAACGCCGCGAATATCAGCGTGGCGAACTACACGGGGGCGCGGGAGATCACGAGCACGAGCACCACGAGCGAAGTCGCCATCGATACGCTAAACCACACGGCGACCTCGACGGCGATCGTCGTCAGCGGCTATACCTACCACGGGGTGGATGATACGCCTGCCGCAAGTACGGGCAGCAGCAGCGAAGACATCTGGGCGGGGCGCTCCATCATCGGCAACGCGACGACGGCGAACAAGCTCACGCTCAAGAACGGCACGACCCACCGCGATGCCTACGGCGGCTGGACGGCGGGCACGGGCACGCTCAAGACGCCGACGAAGGACAGCACGGGCAACGCGGTGGATCTCCAGAATGCCACGGTGCGCAACGTCTACGGCGGGTTCACTGCGAGCACGGGCGGCAGTGCAACACTCAATGTGGTCAAGGTCTCGGGCGGCACGGTTGCGGCGGATGCGTCCGGCGTCGGCGGAAACGTCTACGGCGGGTTTATTTCGCATACCGGTGCGGGAAATGCCACGGGCAATGCGGTCACCATCACGGGCGGCACGATGAAAGATGTCTACGGCGGCTATACGAATGGCACTGGTCAGACGACGGGCAATACCGTCACCATCGGTGATGGGACGAATGCCCTTCCCACGGGGACGAGCATCGCGGGCTATCTCTATGGCGGCAACCAGGCGGCCGATACGGGCAACAAGCTCGTGGTCAATACCCCGGTCAGCGTCAAGAACATCAAGAAGTTTGAAACGCTGAGCTTCAACCTCGCGAAGAATGTCTATGCGGCAAATCCGCTCCTCTCCCTGACGGACGGCGTGCAGACGGGCGGGCTCGACTGGGCGAAGGTGGATGTCACATTTCCCTCGTCATTTACGCCGAGCTCCTATAAAGAGCGGCTGGTCACGCTCATGCACAACACGAGCGGCATCAGCTTCATGAAGAACGGCGTCGATACGTACACGCCCATCAAGGAAAAGCGGCGCACGAGCGGCGACTTTGAGTATGTCACCGATACGGACAGCCACGGTGTGACGGCAACGCAGGATGTCTATGTGAACGGCTTTCGTTTCCGCAACAATCAGTCTGCCGTCTATAAAGCGACGGATGGGACGAATCCTGCCGCATGGGCGGGGCGCACGGGCGTCGGCAACAAGGTCGAGCAGAATAAGCTCACCGTCACGGGTGGGGCTCTTACCCATGCCTATGGCGGCTATGTCGAGAATCATCTGTACGATGCGGCGGGCAATCCGCTCACGACGGGCGATGCCGAGAGCAATGCGCTTGTTATTGCAGCAGATGCAGCGAATCCGTCTGCACCGCCTACGATCACAGGCGATGTCTACGGTGCAAAGGTTACGGTGAAGGACGGCGCGGCAAAGAAGAATACGGCAGCGATCTCGGGCGGCACGGTGACGGGCAATGTCTACGGCGCCGCGCTCACGGCTGTCGCTGCGACGAAGGACGCGGAGGAGAACGGCGTCGGCATCTCAGGCGGCACGGTGACGGGCAATATCTACGGCAGTGCCGTTCTCGATGCGGGTGCGTCAGGCAAGGTCACAAAGAGCAGTGTCAGTATCACGGGCGGCGCGATCACAGGAGATATCTTCGGCGGCTTTACGGGCGGCACGGGTGATGCGGGCGAGAATACCGTGGAGATTACGGGCGGCACGCTCGCAGGCAATGTGACGGGCGGTCGTGCGGTCAGCGGCGATGCGGACAGCAACACGGTGCGCGTCGCGGTCAATGCGGGCAGTGTCACGGGCGGCAGCTCGACGGGCGGCTCTGCCTCGCACAACAAGGTGTATATCACGAATGCCTCCATCACGGGGGATGTCACGGGCGGCAGCGGTACGGTGACGACGGACAACGCGATCCACCTGCAGGGGGCGGCGGTCACGGGTGACGTGATCGGCGGCACGGCGGGCAGCACGGACAACGTCCTCGCTCTCCACTACAGTGCGGCGCGTCCGACGAATCGGATTCATGACTTTTCCAATATCCAGAAGCTCCATTTCTATCTGGATGAGAATGTTGACGGGTCGATGCCGCCGATGCTGCAGCTCGGCGTCGCCGCGAAGAACATCGCGACGCTCGACGTCGGTTTTGGCATCGCGGGGCACGCGCGGCGGCTCAGGGACAGCGATACGATCCATCTCATGAAGCTCGCGCCGGGCGGTACGCTCACCATCGCCGGGGCGACGCAGGCGAATATCGTCACGGGCATGCAGGGCGTCTCCATCCTCTATGACTTCGAGCTCATGCGTCAGGGTACGGATGAGCTGGTCGCGCGGGTGCTGCGTGCGACGATCAACAGCGGCAGCAAGTCCTTTGCCGAGCCGCGCTGTGGGGCGACGGACTTCATCAATCGCGGGGCCGACCTTCTGGCGGCGTCGGGCATTTCCTCGGCGGCGAAGGAAGGCGGTCGGGCGGAGGACGACGAAAAGCGCGGCTACCACCTCTGGGCGGCGATGAGCCAGGGCACGATGCGTGCCGAGACGGGCTCCTATGTCACGACGACGGGCTACAATCTCAGCGTCGGCTGGGCAAAGGAGGGAAAGCTCAAGGCAGCCAAGACGCTCTTTACCCCCTTCGTGGAGTACGGCAGGGGCACCTACCACACCTATCTAGACGACGGCACGCATGGCAGCGGCAAGATCAGCTACCTCGGCGCGGGGCTCATGGGGCGCATCGAACGCCCCAATGGACACTGGCTGGAGGCGGCACTCCACGGCGGCAGGGTGCGCAGCGACTACATGGGCACAATCTCTGCCGGGACGGTCTCGACCTACGACAGTGGAAATACCTACTACGCGGCGCATATCGGCATCGGAAAGACACGGCTGCTCCGCACGGGTGATACACTGAACACCTACCTGCGATACTTCTATTCACGGCAGGACGGTACGAGCGCAGAGCTCAATACGGGCGAAACCTATGATTTCGATGCGGTTGCGTCGCATCGTATGAGAGTCGGATTCACCTTCTTGCACCGCGAGGATACGAGCAAGGAGATCTATGCGGGTCTTGCGTACGAGTACGAATTTGACGGCGAGGGCGCAGCATCCGTCCAGGGGCTTGCCACGGACAGTCCCGCCCTGCGCGGCGGCAGTACGATGGTCGAGCTGGGCTATCGCTTTATTCCGCCGGACAGCCGCCTGTCCTGTCATATCCGCATGGCGGGCTGGCAGGGAACGCGGCGCGGCATGACGGGAAATATACAGGTCAGCTGGGCACTTTGATTCAGCACAATAGGGGACTGCCGTACGTGCGGCAGTCCCTCTTTTGTCTCCTTGTCAAGGACGCTCGAAAATGATAGAATAAATAGGATGCAAGGAATCGCTGATAAAATGAGGTATGCCAGATTGGCGTAGATTTTTTGTCCGA
>CAUTTS010000040.1:0-21410 GCA_963541465.1 uncultured Selenomonas sp. | reverse complement strand
ATGCGGTCGTGGCGGAATGGCAGACGCGCTAGCTTCAGGCGCTAGTGATGGCAACATCGTGGAGGTTCAAGTCCTCTCGACCGCACCATATTTTAGACGCGGTTGTGGCGGAATTGGCAGACGCGCTACTTTGAGGGGGTAGTGTTCACAAGACGTATGGGTTCAAGTCCCATCAACCGCACCATTTGAAAATGTACCGTCGTGGGTGTCCACGGCGGTTTTATTTTGCGTATTATATTTGACAATGACAGCATACGTTCTATATAATAAAGATGGAACGTCCTCAAGCAAACGGCGGTGTCTTTCCCCCGAGAGGGGGTGAGTGAGATGTCTGAAAATGGAGCGATTCTTTTCTTGGTCGTTGCCACAGGCTACATACTCGCGATAACCCAAAAGAAATAACCGCCCAGTCTTCCCTAATGAGCGGTTATTAAAAAGATAACAGCGAATTCTGGAAAGGCACCGCCTGAGGCGTTCCTTCTCTATGTATTATATCAGTCTCAGGTGCGTATGACAAGTGCGATTTTCTTATGAAATCTCAAGGAAAACAGGTATAATTGCGATAGATATATTGTGTGGGAGGTGTGCTGATGAAGGTATTGCATTTCGTGATTCTTCTCTGCGTGCTTGCCTTTCCGCTGCGTGCCTTCGCTGCCGCCCCTGATCTCTCTGCTCTCCTCTTTGTCGAGGCGGCGGCATCCGAGGCGGCCTACAGCGGGGCGCTCTCTGAGCTCCTGCGTGCGCGGCTGACGGCGGCGGGATGGGAGATCGTCGGCGCGGAGACCGTGGGGCACCGCGGAACGGTTGGACGTTTCTTTCACATGGTGCGCCGTGATGCCGATGGGGCAGAGCTGCATCTTATCGCTTTTCCCGGAACGGAGCGCGGCAGTGACATCTGGACGGATCTGCGGATGAAACGTGCGGCGTTCGGCGGGCATTCGCCGGGGGAGTTCCTCGCGGTGCGCGATACGCCAAAGGAAGAGCGGGGCGGGATGCCGCTGGTTCACCGCGGGTTCCTCGACTACTGTCAGGCGGCACTTTTTACGGATGCTGCGGAGGGAGAGACGGCAGGGGAGCGCCTCGCTGCCGATCTGCGCGCGCATCCCTCGGAAAAGCTCTATCTTACGGGGCACAGCCTTGGCGGTGCGGCGGCCATTCTTGCGGCGGCACGGCTCTCCGATCTCGGCGTCTCCCCCGACCAGCTCATTGTGACGACGTTCGGTGCGCCTGCGGTGGGGAACGAGGATTTTGTCCGTACCTATCAGGATCGCTTTACCCTGCGGCGCGTTGTGATGCGCGGTGATCCCGTGAAGGATGCGCTCCCCTCGCCGCTCGGTTTTCACCATTTCGGCGAGCGCATCGACTGGCAGCCTGCGCGGACGACGGCGGCGTTTCCCCATACGATGACCGTCTATGTGGATGCAGCGCTGCGCCGCCTCTATGACACGCATGACAGCAGCGGCGCGCTGACCTTTCTCGTGGGGAAGGAGAACCGCACGGCAGGGCATACGGTCTATCTCGCGCCGATCGAGGTGGAGGTCGATGACGCACTCGCGGAGGATGTGCCATATTTGCGTGCGGTGCTGCGTGACGCGCAGTACGTGCGGAACGCGGCGACGGTGTTTGCGCCCATCGATGCGTCCGACACACTCGATGTGGCGGCGCAGGCAAGGGCGGCACGTACCGTGGGGGCGGAGCAGATGCTGGTCTATCGGATTTCGGGAGAAAAGCTCCGCGATGCGCACGAGACCTATCGTCTGACCCTTGAGCGCAGTGTCTATGACCGCGATGGAAATCTCCTCGCGGCGGGGGCTCGCTCGGCGGCGACGGGTGCGCTCACGCCGATGGAGATCGTCCTGTATCTGTTTGCACAGGATTGAGGAGTCCCCTGTCGTCACACCGTGAACGGTGAAAGCCTCCCGCATGCGGCACGGGGGTGGCACCCTAGGCGGCGCAAGTGAAATAAGCTTCAAAAGGGAAGGACGAAACTATGCTCATGGGAGAAATCGATCTCTGGCGTCTCTTTGACATCATCGGGACGCTCGCCTTCGCCGTGTCGGGCACGCTGGTTGGACTGTCGCGCCGCATGGACATCTTTGGCATCTCCGTGCTTGCCCTCGCGACGGCAGTGGGCGGCGGCATGGTGCGCGACCTCCTCGTCGGGCTGACCCCGCCGATGGCGCTGCGTGACACGACGAACTTTCTGCTCTCCATCGGCGTTGCCCTCTCCACCTCGTTCCTCTACCAGTGGACGGAGCTCCATCACATGCATCGTCAGCGTCTCCTGACGATCTTCAACGTCTCGGATACCATTGGCCTTGCCGCCTTTACCATCACGGGGGCGCTCACGGGCATCCGCTTCGGCGGAACGGACAGCTATGTCCTGCCCATCCTCCTCGCGGCGACGACGGCAGTCGGCGGCGGTATGATCCGCGATGTGCTCGCACAGCGGATGCCCGTCGTCCTCTATGCAGAGGTCTATGCGGCGGCGTCCCTCGTCGGCGCATTCGTGTTCTGCGCTCTGGGCAGTGTTCTCGGCATCGAGGCCGTCTCATGGCTCGCCTTCCTCCTCGTCCTCCTCATTCGCTTCGCTGCGATTCACTGGAATTGGAGCCTCTATCATCCGCGCCCGCCCAAGCGACACCATGAGGAGGAGGAATAATAAATGATGTCTCTGCCGTGGCTGCTTTAGTCTATTGAATTTTCCTACTTTTGTCACGATTGTATTTTTGCAGCCTATCTGGTATACTACATACAACGGGAGGACTGAAAACGTGCTGAAGAAGATTTCTTATAAGGAGCAGGTGTATCAGTATCTCAAGACGGCCATCATCAAGGGGGATCTGGGTACAAGAGAGATCTACTCGGAGCAGCAGATCGCGGATCAGCTGAATGTGTCGCGTACGCCTGTGCGAGAGGCGGTGATGCAACTGACGAACGAAGGTCTGCTTGAGGTGCGTGCCAACCGTGGATGGACGGTGCGGCCTGTATCCACAGACGATCTTCGTGAGATCGTTGGAGCGCGCATTGCCATCGAAGGGTATAGTATTCGATGGCTCGCTGCGGAGGCTCCGGAGTCTCTGCGGCAGAAGACGCTTATGCAGCTGGGGATGGTGCAGGAGAAGAGTCGTACCTATATTGCAGGCGATCATACGCACTACGAGTTCATGAAGTTGGACACGGAGTTCCATACGCTCCTCGTTGCTGCGACAGGAAACAGTTATTTGATACGCATTCATGAGCAAATGCGTACGAAGCTGGAGCAGGCGGTGTTTACTTCGCTGCACCATGCGCGACGGCATGCACAGGCGTGGGAGGAGCATGCGGCGATTCTCGCGGGCGTCGGACGGCGTGATGAAGCCGACGGGATGCGGGCGTTTATGCTTCATATGAAAGCAACATCGCGCGTATTCGGGCTGCCGTAGAGAAAGGGGGGCGTCTCGGTGCCTCTTTTTATAAAACAACTAGCATACTACATACTAGTTTTGAGGTCTATGTGAACGGGAGGAATCGATGATGAAGAACATCGGGTTTATCGGACTCGGGATTATGGGCAAACCCATGGTGCGCAATCTGATGAAGGCGGGCTTTGCGGTCACGGTCTTTGACGTGGTGACGGATGCCGTGCAGGTGATGGCTGCGGAGGGCGCAAAGGCTGCCGCATCGGCGAAGGAGGCGGCGACGGGCGCGGACATGGTGATCACGATGGTGCCGAGCGGTCCGATCGTGCGCACGATTCTCAGCGGCGCGGACGGAGTCCTTGCGGGGGTGGCGAAGGGGACGATCATCGCCGATATGAGTTCTGTGACACCGGTTGAGTCAAAGGAGTTTGCGGCTATGGCGGCAGAGTATGGCTGCCCGTTCCTCGATGCGCCGGTCAGCGGCGGTGAGCCGGGGGCTGTGGATGCCTCACTCGCGATCATGGTCGGCGGTGATGCGGCGGTACTCGAGAAGGCTCGCCCGGTCTTTGCGGCGATGGGTAAGACAATCACGCTCGTAGGGCCGAACGGCAGTGGCTCGGTGACGAAACTCGCGAACCAGGTCATCGTGAACCTCAACATCGCGGCGGTATCGGAGGCGCTCATCCTCGCGACGAAGGCGGGGGCCGACCCGAAGAAAGTCTATGAGGCGATTCGCGGCGGTCTTGCGGGCAGTACGGTGCTCGATGCAAAGGCACCGATGATGTATTCGCGCAACTTCAAGCCGGGCGGACCAATCGCGATCAACCTCAAGGACATCACGAATGTCATGGATACGGCAAAGGGGATGGAACTGCCGCTCATCCTGACGGGCGTCCTGCAGCAGATCATGCACAGTCTCAAGGCGACGGGGCATCTGATGGATGATCACAGCGGCATTGTGCAGTTCTATGAGAATATCTCTGGTGTCGTAGTCAAATCCAATGAGGTGTGAGGAGGGCAATGATGAAGGTATCGAAGGAAGAACTGTTCGCGAGGATTCCCGCCGTGGACGAGGCGGCCGTCGACACCGCACTTGCGAATGAGCGCACGGGCTTTGACCGCAAGATCATCGTGCTCGATGACGACCCGACGGGCGTGCAAACGGTGAACGGCATCCACGTCTATACGGACTGGTTGGAGGAGAGCATCGCCGCAGGCTTTGCCGAGGAAAATGCGATGTTTTTTATCCTTACCAACTCGCGCGCATTCCAAGCGTCCGAGACGGGGGCGGAGCATTGGAAGATTGCCGAGCGCGTGGCGGCGGAAGCAAAGCGGACGGGCAAGGGGTTCATGCTCATCAGCCGCAGCGACTCGACCCTGCGCGGGCACTATCCGCTTGAGACGGCGACGCTCGCCCGTGCCCTTGAGGAGTCGGGTGAATGCATTGATGGCGAGGTGCTTATGCCGTTCTTCAAGGAGGGGGGGCGCTTTACGATCGGTGACGTGCACTATGTGCAGGAGGGCACGGATCTGACGCCGGCGGGTGAGACCGAGTTCGCGCGGGATAAGACGTTCGGCTATACGGCATCCAACATGAAGGAATACATTGAGGAAAAGACACAGGGTACGTTCCGTGCGGCGGATGTTGTCAGCATCTCTCTCGATGATCTGCGTGCCGTACGTGTGGATGCGATCACAGCACAGCTCATGGCGGTGCGGGATTTCCGCAAGGTGATCGTGAACGCCGTGGACTATGTGGATGTGAAGGTGTTCGCGATTGCGATGATACGCGCGATGAAGGCGGGCAAGAACTTTATGTTCCGGACGGCGGCAGCGTGGACGAAGGTGATCGGCGGCGTTGCGGATAAGCCCTTGCTAGGGCGTGACGAGCTCGTTGTAGCGGGCAACAAAAACGGCGGCCTCATCATCATCGGCTCGCATGTGAAGAAGACGACGGAGCAGTTCGAAAAACTGCGGGAACTGCGTGCAGTGAAGTTTATCGAGTTCAACCACATGCTCGTGCTTGATCCGCCGAAGCTCGAGGAGGAGCTGCGGCGCATCATCGCAGAGGCGGAGGAGGCAATCTGCAGCGGTGTGACGGTCGCGGTCTATACGGGGCGCAAGCGCTTTGATGCGGGCTCCGAGGAGGAGTCACTGCGCGTTGCGGTGCAGATCTCGGACGCGATCACGAGCATTGTCCGTCGCCTCAGCGTACAACCCGCGTTCCTGATCGCAAAGGGCGGTATCACATCGAGCGACGTCGGTACGAAGGGGCTCTCCGTACGCCGCGCCCTTGTACTCGGACAGGTCGCGCCAGGAATCCCCGTCTGGCAGACGGGGGCTGAGAGCAAATTCCCGGGGATGAGCTGTATTATCTTTCCCGGCAACGTCGGGGCGGTCGAGACACTGCGTGACGTGGTAAAGATGTTGCTGTGAGGTTTTCCATTTCATGGTTGGCGGACAGTGAAGGAGGGGAGCTCAGTGGAGCATTTTCATCTGTATCTTGGAGAGTTTGTGGGAACAGCATTCTTTATGATCTTGGGACTCGGTACAATTGCCAACATTTCGCTGAAAAAGTCAGGAATGTGCGGTGCCGGCGGACTCATGGCAGCGTGCGGTTGGGGGCTTGGTATGGTTGCTGTCGCGGCCATCTTCGGACCTCTGACAGGTGCACATGTCAACCCTGCGGTAACCATCGGTTTTTTGATCGGTGGGGATTTTCCCTTGGCACTTGTTCCTGGTTACTTCATCGCACAGTTTCTCGGTGCGTATGTCGGTGGTATTCTTGTCTGGCTTGTCTGGAAGGATCATCTCGATGAAGAGCCGGAGGCCGGGGCAAAACTTGGAGTATTTGCAACGGCACCGTCCATTCGAAATCCATGGCGCAACTGTCTCGCTGAGGCGACTGCGACGTTCAGTCTCATGTTTATCCTACTGTCGCTTTCTCATCTTCAGCCGGCAGGAGGCGTCGCAATGTTCTTTGTCTTTGCCGGTGTGGCGGGCGGTGTGATGGCATTTGCCGGGCTCACGGGCTACGCGATCAACCCGGCTCGTGACTTCGCACCTCGCCTTGTCCATGCCATGCTGCCCATCCGCGGAAAGGGCGGATCGGATTGGGGCTATGCATGGGTTCCCATCGTTGGCCCCATGCTCGGAGGTGCAGCAGCCGGACTGCTTTACAATGTGCTGTTTCGGTGGCAGCTCTGAGTAGGAATATTCATCGAATCGAAAAAGGAGGCAACGTATCATGTTTATGTTTCTCTCACATCCGCTTGATCCAAAGGATCTTGCGTGGCCTGGTGAGCCAGTGGTAAAGACGCGGCAGTGTACCGATGTCTGTGAGGCGACGCCGTTTGCGAGCTTCGTCTCGGAGCTGCCGAATCACTTTGGCACGCATATGGATGCACCGCGCCATTTTGTTAAAGACGGGCTGAACATCAATCAGCTGCCGATGGAATACTTCTGTCATGAAGAGGTTGCCGTGCTCGATATCCCGAAGGGGCTGGCAGAGGGAGTCACTAAGGAGGATTTGATTCCGTTTGCCGATGTCCTCGGACGTATCTCCGCTGCGCTGATCCGCACCGGGCTTGAGCGTTATCGGACGGAGGAGCCGACGGTATATCAGCATGAGGGCGCCTATATTGCACCGAGCGCGGGGGACTATCTGACTGAGACGTTCCCCCAACTCCGCGTGATTGGCATGGACTTCCTTGCAGTGGGTTCTCCGTCGAAAAAGGTGCCGGAGAGTGCGTCGCCCGTACACTGCCATCAGCATTTGCTCGGCTACCACTCAGGGAAATTCTGCACAGCGATTGAAGATATGCATCTTTCGGAGATTCCGAAGGGCAAGAAGATCGTGCGTTTCTTCAATGCACCGCTCCGCATCGTAGGGCTCGACTCCAGTCAAGTAGTCTGCATCGCAGAGGTCGAGGACTGAGGCGAGGAAATCAAATGGGACAGTTTTTGCCTTGTAAATCGGGGCAGAAATAATACCGACAAAATCATAAGGAGGCGAAATTATGCTTGGCGTGCTGCTTGCCATATTCTTTGCGGCACTCGTTTTTGTACTAGTGTCCATCATTAAATTCAAACTGCATCCATTCCTTGCTCTGCTGCTTGGTGGGCTGCTCATGGGTATCCTCGCTGGCATGCCGCTTGATAAGACGGCAGCTGCAATGGCGGCCGGCTTCGGCGGGACGATGCAGGGCATTGGGATTATCATTGTCCTAGGCGTGGCCCTTGGCTCACTGCTCCATGTGTCCGGATGTACCAGCCAGATTGCAGCCTTGTTGTTGCGTGTAACAGGAACGGCGAACACTCCGATGGCGATTGCACTCACGGGGTATATTGTCTCCATCCCCGTATTCTTTGATGCGGCGTTTGTCATTCTCGTCAACCTCGTCAAGACGCTCTCGCGACAGGGGCGTGTTCCCTTTGCAACGCTCGTTACGGCGCTTGCCGTCGGTCTAATTACGACACATGCCATGGTCATCCCGACACCCGGCCCAATTGCCGTCGCGGCGACCATGGGCGTCAACATTGGCTGGTTCCTGCTCTATGCGATTATCGCCAGTCTTGCAGGTGTCCTTGTCGGCGGGGTGCTTTACGGGAAGTATCTCGGAACCCGTGAGGAATACAAGAACGACTTTGCCAACGCATTTGCCGATGAACTGAGCGAGGAGGAGAAGCGGGAAAAAGAAACGAAGAAGCTGCCGTCCGGTGAGCTGGGGATTTTTCTGATTTTCTTCCCCATTTTCATCATCCTTCTCGGCACTGTCGCGGGCATGTTCCTTGATAAAGGGACAGCCGCGCATACGTTCTTCACGTTTATCGGCGATAAGAATATCGCTCTCCTCCTTGGCCTCTTCATGGGATTCTTCTGCCTGCGTCCGTATCTGGAGGAGTCTTTTAACGACCTCGTCAATGAGGCATGCACGCAGTCGGGGATCATTCTCGCGATCACGGGCGCAGGAGGTGCGTTTGGCAAGATTATCAACGAGACTGGTATCGGAAAACAGCTCGTCGAGGGGATGACAGGACTGACCGATGGAACAGGGGCACTGGTTCTCGTCGCAGCATTCATCATCTGTCAGGTGCTCCGTGCTGCGCAGGGCTCAACTACCGTTGCACTTGTGACAACGGCAGCAATTTTTGCACCGGTTGTCACTGGTCTTGAGGGAGTATCGCCGCTGCTTGCAGCACTCGCGATCTGTGCTGGCGGCATCGGACTCTCTCTACCGAACGATTCCGGTTTTTGGGTTATCAACCGTTTCGGAAAATTTGATGTGCCCGGCACGATGCGTGTGTGGACGGTGGGGGGGACGATCTCCGGCGTGACGGCACTCATCGTCGTCCTGATTCTCAGCATGTTCACAACATCGCTGCCGGGGCTCTTGTAAGGAAAGAACATCTATGAGCAAGGAGGTAATCTATGAGGTCGTTGATACGCTGCGTCTTTACGCTGGTGTCTGTATTCCTGCTTAGCATGGCGACTGTATTTGCCGCGCAGCCGCAATACTATATGCAGAAAACGGATGTGTGGACGGCGAAGGACTTTGCATTCCATACGGGAGATGTTTTCCCTGAACTTCGTATAGGCTATACAACGCTCGGCAGTCCAGAGAATGAGGCGGTACTGATTCTGCACGGGACGACCGGCTCGGGGGCAAAGATGCTGGGCAAGGACTTTGGCGGAGAACTGTTCCTTGATGATCAGGTACTGGATGCCCGCAACTACTATATCATTCTTCCAGATGCCATCGGGACAGGTGCGTCGAGCAAGCCGTCCGACGGCCTTCGGGCAGCCTTCCCGCAGTACAATTATGACGATATGGTATCTGCGCAGTATCGTTTGGTTACGGAGGGGCTTGGCGTCAAGCATTTGCGTGTCATCATCGGCAACTCGATGGGCGGCATGCAGACGTGGCTCTGGGGGATTCGTTATCCTGAGTTTATGGATGCCCTCGTTCCGATGGCATCGATGCCGATCGAAATGTCAGGGCGAAACTGGATGATGCGCAAATTCATCAGTGAGAGTATTCGTCGAGATCCGGCATGGCAGGGCGGAAACTATACAGAGCAGCCTGCTGTTACGCAGTTCACCTCCGTGTTCTATGGTCTTGCGACGAATGGTGGCAGCCAGGCACTCCAAAAGCTCGCGCCGACAAGCGATGCAGCGGATGCAGTCATCGAAAAGCGCTTGAATGCTCCGTTTACCATGGATACCAACGATTTCCTCTATCAGTGGGAGTCGTCCAAGGACTACAATCCGAAGCACCTCGAAAATATCCGCGCATACGTCCTTGCGATCAACTCCGCAGACGATGAGCGGAACCCGCCCGCTCTCGGCGTGATGGAGCGCGAGCTTCCGCGTATTCAGCATGCGTCCCTCTATCTCATCCCGGAAAGTGAAGAGACGGTCGGACACGGCACAACGGCGCGAGCAAAGTGGTGGAAAGAGAAATTCGCAGAGTTCATGCAGACGGTTCCTGTACAAGCTGCTTCTGCTGAAAAGTGATTTTGGGAATATTGTACAGATGAAAGGAGTCGTATTGGAATGCTGGTAAATCTCAAGGAAATCATTGTACCCGCGTATGAAAAGCACTATGCTGTCGGCTCCTTCAACTGTTACAGCTATGAGACGTTCCGCGGTTGCATCGCGGCGGGTGAGGAGATGGGGGCACCCGTTATCGCGGCCTTTGGTGCGGCGTATCTGGCGAACATGTCACTCGAGACAGCGCACGCCATCGCGGCGTCGCTTGCGCGCGAAGCGGATGTGCCCGTCTGCCTGCACCTCGATCACTGCAGTGAGGTCGATGTCATCTGCCGCGCGATCAAGGCGGGGTTTGGCTCGGTCATGTACGACGGCTCCGCGCTTCCCTTTGCGGAGAACGTCGCCAACACGCATGCGGTCTGCCGTGCGGCACATGCGTGCGGTGTGTCGGTGGAGGCGGAGCTCGGCAGTCTCGGGGTCGGCGTGGACTCACACGAAGGGCGCGCGGAGGATGTGGAGCAGTACACCGATCCAGAGGCGGCGCGTGACTTCATCGCAGCAACGGAGGTGGATGCGCTCGCTGTCTCCATCGGGACGGTACATGGCCTCTACAAGGGGAAGCCTCACATCCGCACGGATATCTTGGGGGAGATCCATCGTGCGGTGGATGTTCCGCTCGTCCTGCATGGTGGATCGGGTACACCAGAGGAGGATTTGCGTGCCTGTATTGCACGCGGCATAGCCAAGATCAACGTCAACACGGAGATTTCAAGTGCTGTTGTGGCACAGACGACACAGTTGCTCACACGTGAGAAGCCTCATTACTCTACCCTGTCGCTGCGACAGGTAGATTATGTGAAGACGGTGGTCAAGAAGTATATCGAACTGTTTGAGTGTCGTTGAGTCTATGAAAAATCCCCGCGCACCGGGCGTTCCGATGCGCGGGGATTCTGTGTACTGCGCGCGGCAGTTTAGCACTTGTGGTGGTGATCGACGCCGACCATGACGGACGTCGCCTTGATGACGGCATACGCCTCTTTGCCGACTTCAAGACCAAGCTCCTGGATGGAGTTCATGCTGATCGTCGCCGTGACGACATCGCCGCCCTTGAGCTCGATGCGAACGATGCCGTTGACGGCACCCTTCTCGATCGAGACGACCTTGCCCTTGAGCTGATTGCGTGCACTGAGTTTCATATCATTTTCCTCCTTTTTATTGATTCTATCGGAGTATAGCATAAAAACTATCGTATGTCATGTGACTTTTGTCGTGGGATGCGGTATTTTTACGGGATCTTATCGAATAAAGACGATATTCGTTGCGTCGAGGAAACCGCTTGCGCCGTTCTCGATGAGGACGCGGCGTGCATCCTCGGCGGAGAGGACGGGGTTCGCATTGCCATCCACGCGGATGGCGCGGACGACGAGCGGGTTCTGTCCGGCACGCGTGGCGTCCGCCTCACTGCGGACATAGCCTGCCATGCCGCTCGCAACGACCTTGTCACTGTCGAGGTTCTTGTAGCCGTAGATGGGGCGGCCGTTCTCCGCCTTGATGACCGGGCTCATCACGGGACGCAGTCCCATGCCACGGCAGTCGACGATGAGCCCCGTATAGCCGCCGATGGCGCGTCCGTCGGGCGCTGTTGCGGCAGAGCTGGTGGAGGGGGAACGGTGCACCGGTGCGGCAGGCGTGGTTGTCGTACCGTCATCACCGCTGCGGCGGCCGTATGTGCCGTAGCCTGTGGTGTCGTAGTCGCGCGGCGTGTAGTCTCCGTAGACGCTGTCAGGACTCGTCCAGCGCTCACGCGTTGTGTTCGGCGTAAAGACCGAGCCTGCAAGGGAGCTGACGCCGAAGACGGGCACCTCAAGGGTGACGGTGTACGCGCCGTCACGGAGCGCCTTCTCGCTGACGATGCGCGCACCGCGCACAAGAGCACTGACGTGGGTGCGGACGGTGTCGTTCTGAACCATCATGTCCTCGACGGTGGTCGATGCGTCGACCTCGACGCCCTGAATCTGCTCGGCGAGCTGACGATAGGCATCGGCGATGGCGGCGCGGCGGGCAAGCGCACGCGCCTGTGCCGCACTCACCGTACGTGCGGGAGCGACGCCTGTCCCCTCCGCGCGGATGCGTCCGCCGTCCCAGTCGGTCGCTGCCTCTGCCGGCTGGGGCAGGAGAGCGGCGATGGCGAGCGCCATGACGAGCATGGCGGCGGCAATGGATTTGACCATGTTCATATACGTTCCTCCTTGATTTCAGAGTGATTCCTTATCAAGCATATCGCAGGATAGGATAGAGGATAATGAAAGGGGAATTAGTATTGTGTGAGATTCGTGTTCAGCTTTATTTACGCGGGATGTCGGTCAGTACTGCCTTTTGCAGGAGATACTGTGCCAGTGCGTAGTCGCGGCTGCCCTCCGGCAGGGGGATCTGGGCAGAATCTGCGATAGCGCGCAATGCCTTCTCGGATATTCCTTGATAAGGCGTATCAGGGAAGTGAAACATATCGGTGCGCATGAGCGGTGTTCCTTCCGCATTGTAGATATAGAAGTTCATGTCATCGGCGAAGGATTTTCCGGCATTCTGCTTGTGTACGCCCTCGCCGGCGATGGACACGACGAGCTGTCTGCCGTCGTTTAGTCGGTAGCGTAAGGGGCGTGCCGTATCCACGACACGGAACCAGCGTGTCGGGTATCCCGTTTGGATGGCAGTCTCGTCATTAGCCTCTCTGCTTTCCGTGACGACCAGCTGGAGCCATGGTATTCCCATCATGCCGCGGAATATCTCGCTCACCATGGGCATGGGCTGGTCGACAGGCGGGAATTCGTTGGCAGGCATATTGTGGTAGAGCGCATCATTCGTCGTGATTTTTCGATACGTATGTCACAGAGCCTATCATAACAACGGATCGAAAATCATGAAAAGAATCCGTATCGGATCAGGCCATAAGAATGCTCAAAAACTATCAGGAGCTCGATAGGGTTCTTTCGGCATGATATGATAGAGATGCTGTGCGTATCGATATTCACGGCTTCCCTTGGCGAACTGATGTGCGGGCGATGAGGAGGTAATGTCATAGATTTCGGGAGAGGTAAAATGATATTTTTTATTGAGCCGGAGAAGGTCGTAGTAACCGAACCGCGCGACCGGGTTTTTGGCGGAATCGTATGTGATGATGTAGTAGTCCGGTGATTCCAGCAGGGTGCCATTTTTTAGGAGAACGAGGTACTCTATCACGGAAACGATCTCCTCACGCTCGTCCGGAAATCGAATTCTCGTGAGCCCGCCGCCAATGGGTACCATGCGGAGCAGGAGCAGCGGTTCGCTGTCTGAGATGACCTGTGGGTCTTTTGCCATCTGACAGAAGAGTGGTGTGTTAAGTGAATGGGAGAATGGGAAGTTGGCCAGCACGTAACTCAGCGGCGGATAGATTTGTTCCGGCGGGGTCGCGCTGAGGTCAACCTCGGCATAGCGCGGATCATTTGCACTGATGACAGGGAGCTGGGGGAGCTCGACATAGTGGATGTTCGTTTTCTCTACGGTGCGGAGGAGTTCAACTGCCGCAGACAGATCGCCTGTGCCGGCGGTTGTTTCCTGTGCTTCTGATGTGGATACGGGAATGAGCAGGCAGAGACAGAGAGCCATGCTGAGCAGATGTCGCATCATCGTTCCTCCTTGTGCGGGAGCCTCATCATATCTGTGATTTTTTGTAGTGTAACAAAAATGATCCGTGCAGGCAAGCATCTGCACGATCTTGTGAATTTGATTGCAAATAAATATTGTTTCCAGTATAATAGCGAGTAAGTTGATTTCACACATTCATAGGAGGTTATTCCATGAAGAAAAAGATTTTGGCGGCGGCACTCGGTGCGGCCATCGGGCTCTCGATGACGGCGGCATCGACGGATGCACACGGCGTGTTCTTTGCGAACCGCGTCGATACGAAGGCACTCGTGCTCGGCGAGGGGCCTCTGGACAATGCCTACGATCCCGCATGTGTCCAGCGTATTGATGCGTACGATGTGAACTTCCAGCCGACGACGGTGGAGCGCGTGGACGGCGAGAAGAACATCACCATTGTGCCGGGCGATGATCTCGGCGTGACGGCGACGTTCTTCGACTATGGCTATTTCGCCAAGACGACGGACGGTAAGGTCATTCCGACGCGTGACTACTCGAACATCGAGAACCTCATGTCAGTGACGTACGCCTACAAGTACAACGTCCACTACTGGAGCGACAAGGTGCGTCCGGCGGGGCTCTACAACGTACCCATCCAGATCGTGCCGATGGTGAACCCGCTGACGCTGCGGCGCGGCGATACGCTGAACCTGCGCATCTATAAGGACGGCAAGCCCTACGCGAATGCACCCGTCATCGCGGATGTGCTCGGTAATCTGACGGCGGAGACGCAGGCGGATGCAGACGGATTCGTCTCCGTGCGCGTGGCGAACAACGGCCTGAACGTGATCGGCGTCGAGGTCGGCTTCCCGACGGATAATCCGAACGTGACGAAGAAGATCTTCAGCTCGCTGTCGTTCATTCTACCGGCGGAGTAAAATGTATATCTGAAAACGGAAAAAGCGCAGCTGCGTGTGTGGCTGCGCTTTTTCGATGGGATCAATCAGGCATCAGACACCGATGCCGCACTCTTTGCGAATGGCATTTTGCAGGAGCTTCGAGAAATTGATGTTGCGCTCGCGTGCGAGCGTGTCCATCCAGCCCGGGAGGGTCACGTTCTTGCGCACGGTGCGCGTGTCGTTCATCTGCCGCACAGGGAGTGTGTCAGCGCGTACGAGGGCGACAGAGGCTCCGCGCGGCACATGGAGTGCGGCGAGGGCAGATGGGGCAGGGATGGCGGCATGTTCTTCCTCCATTTGCCAGAGTGTGAGTGCGAGCGCGTCCTCAGCGTTTTCAAATGCCTCGTCGAGTGTTGCACCGTCGGTGTAGCAGCTCGGCAGGTCGGGGAAGTCCACGAGGATGCCGTCCTCCTTCTCGGTAAAGATGGCGGGATAGATGTATTTCATGGAGAACCCTCCTTTATCGAATGGAGATGCCTGCATCTCTTAAAATCTTGTGCAGTGTGCCGGTACGAACCTCCTCACTTGGATGGCGGCCGACCATAAAGGTGTTGCCTGTGATGGGGCTTTAGTACATATCGTGACGCTTGTTGTGTCCGATGAGTGTGCAGCCGTTTTTCTTGAGCAGCCGCACAAGTTCTGCCGTCGTCATAGGTTCGCCTCCTTTGTGTAAATTATACACACTAATGCGCGTTGGGGTCAAGAAGGAGGGCTAGACAATATGATACTTTTTCCACGGGATCTGATTCAGCCTCACCGAGTTCAAAAAATCCACGATGTCCTTGCGTCCGTAGTACTGCGGCTTGCCCTGCGGCGTGAGGCTCATGAGGATGATGGGCATGCCGGGGAAGAAGCGCATGAGGGCGCGGCGGGTCTGCGTGGATTTGATGGTGTAGCGCGTGACCTCCGGCGCGACGTGGATGATGGCGAAGGTGATGCCCTTCTCGATGATGACAGCTCCCTCGATGGTCATGGATGCACTCCTCTCTCTGTAATCGGCTCATTTTATCAGAGACGATGATACTATACAAGAATAAAATTCAATTTAACATTAAAATAAGGTTGCGGAAATCCGTAGAACCCCGTATAATAACCATAAGGACAGTACATCGTTGTGGTGTATGTAAATAGTCCCGTTTTATGGTATTGACGGAATATTGAAAAAGCGACTTGCGTATAGTATTCTTTCGCAAGGATTTTTTGGTATCGCGTCGAATACGATAAAAGTACTGATATTCAACGAAGACGGCGCGTGCGTCGACATTCATGGTGGATGTCGGGGTTTTGTTGCGTGTGCGGTCGGAGGAGGAATATGAGGCAGGTTTTATCGGCGTATTGGAGACAGGTCGGTCTGGCGTTCGCGGCGGCGGTGCTCCTCGGTGCGGCGGCTCTCCTCATGATGGATGAGCTCGCACTCATCGGGGCACTTACGGCGGGCGCAGCAGCGGCGGCGCTCTACTTTGTCCAGCTCGCGCGGCGCATTCTGCGTGCGGCGCGGCGCGGGACGGGTGGGGCGGCGCAGGTGCAGATCGGTCTCCTGTTGATGCTCGTCCTCATCGGCGCGGTTCTCTGGGCGGCGACGATGACGGGCGTGCGGCATTTCTTCGCGGCGGTGGGAGGATTCCTCCTGATGCACGCGCTGATGATGGCGCAGATGATCGGCAGGGCTCTGTATGCAGATGAAAAGAACCGTCCGACGGACGGCTCGAAGTAGGAGGGGGGAGACCCCCGAGGGAGGTAGAGGTTATGCACGAAATCGGTGTTCGCGAGGCAGTGCAGTTCGCCGGATTTACCTTCAATTCACAGACCCTCGTCATGACGTGGATCTCGATGGTCGTCGTCCTCTTCATCGGCTGGCTGGCGGTGCGCAACCTAAAGGTTGTGCCAACGTCCAACTGGCAGGTGATGATGGAGACGGTGATCGAGGCACTGCATGATCAGGTCGAGGAGAATATGGGCCCGCGCGGGCGTGGATTCCTGTCCACGTTCATTGTGTCGCTGTTCCTGTTCCTCCTCGTGTCGAATTGGATTGGTCTCATTCCGACGATGGCATCGCCGACAAATGATCTGAACACCACCCTGGGACTGGCTCTGCTGGTCATCGTCATGATGCACGTCTTGGGACTGGCGGTAAAGGGGATGCACTATGTGGCGCATTTCTTCCAGCCGGTCGCACCGTTCATCATCATCAACATTGTCGAGGAGGTTGCGAAGCCGATTACGCTGTCGTTCCGTCTTTTCGGCAACATCCTGGCGGGTGAGATTCTGATTCACATCCTGCTGCAGCTCCTCGGGAACGGTTCGACGATCCCGTCGGTGATCTGGCTCGCGTTCAGCGTGTTCGTCGGCATTGTGCAGGCACTGGTCTTTACGATGCTCTCGACGGCGTACATCGGCGCGGCCATCAAGACGGACGAAGGTCACTAACGGCGGTATCGGTCGTGACCACACAGGTTTTGCACGCCGTGCAGCAGGCACGGGCACGAAGATTTTGTTCACATATTTAAGGAGGATCTTTTCATGGAAAACGCAATCATGGTCGCAGGCGCTCTTATCGGTGCGGGTCTCTGCTTTGGTCTTGCTGCAATCGGCGCAGGTATCGGTGACGGTCTGGTCACGGGCCGCTTCATCGAGGGGCTTGCACGTCAGCCGGAGGCGGGCGGCGTCCTCTTTACGCGTACGCTGATCTCGGTCGGTCTGATTGAGGCACTTGCCATCATCGGCGTCGTTTTCGGCATCATCATGCTCTATGCAAATCCGCTGATTCACTAAGACGTATGTGGCACGGATTTTGCAAAGGGGGCATAGGAATTGAGTGAAATTACGCAAGGCCTGATTGATCTCAACGGGACGCTGCCCATCCAAATCATCAACTTCCTGATTCTCGTTGCACTCCTGCGCGCAGTGGCCTATAAGCCGATCGTGCGCATGATGGACGAGCGCAAGGCGAAGATCGCTGAGAGCATCGAGAAGGCGGATGCGGATGCCGCGGCAGCGGAGGCGACGCTGAACGAGTACAAGGCGCAGCTCGCTGCGGCGCGTACGAAGGCACAGGAGATCGTCGACATGGCGGAAAAGCGTGCCGGCGAGGAGCGCGAGGCGAGCATCCAGGCGACGAAGCGTGAGATCGAACAGATGAAGAAGTCCGCTGAGGAACAGATGGAGCGCGAGCGCGCCCATGCAGTGGAGCAGCTGAAGGCCGAGGTCGTCGCCCTGTCGCTCGCAGCGGCGGGCAAGATCATCCAGAAGAATCTGGACGAAAAGGACAATGACGCCATCATCGGCGAGTTCATCGCGAAGCTCGATGCGAAAAAAGTCGGTGAAGCGTCATGTTGAACATGGAGCTGGCGCGCAAGTACGCGCGTGCGATCTTCGAGCTGGCGTGCGAGGAGAACGCGCTCAGCGCCTACGGAAATGACCTCGCCAAGGTGCAGCAGACGTACGTCGACTGCCCGGAGCTGAAGGCGTACCTCTGCAATCCGAACATCCAGCCCGAGGACAAGAAGTCCCTCCTGAAGGAAGTGTTCGGGGACGAGGTGCGCGAGATGGTGCTGAACTTCCTCCTGCTGCTCATCGACAAGCGGCGCATGATGGTGTTCGAGGCGATCAGCGCGATCTTTGTACAGCTCTCGAACGAAAAGCTCGGCATTGCCGTGGCGGATGTCACGACGGTGGAACCGCTCAGCGAGACGCAGAAGGCCGAGCTGATGGAAAAGCTCGGACGCGTGACGGGCAAGGAGGTATCCCTGCGCGAGCACCGCGACCCCTCGCTCATCGGCGGCGTGGTGGTGCGCATCGGCGACCGCCGCATCGACGGCAGCATCAAGGGACGTCTGGCAGCGATGACGGCAGAGTTAATGGCGAACTAGCGGGGTGACAGCGAAATATGAAAATGAATCCGGAAGAGATTACTTCCATCATCAAGGAACGCATCAAGAACTATGATGTCGATCTGAACGTCAACGACGTCGGCACGGTTCTTGAGGTCGGCGACGGCATTGCGCATATCTACGGCCTCGACAAGGCGATGGCAGGCGAGCTGCTCGACTTCGGCAACGATGTCTACGGGCTCGTGCTGAACCTCGAGCAGGAGAGCGTCGGCGCGGTGCTGCTCGGCGGCGAGACCCTCATCAAGGAGGGCGACACCGTAAAGCGTACGGGACGCATCATGCAGGTGCCCGTGGGCGAGGCAATGGTCGGACGCGTCGTGGACGCACTCGGCCGCCCCATCGACGGCAAGGGACCCATCGACACGAAGGAGTTCCGTCCGGTCGAGTCGCCGGCACCCGGCATTGCCGACCGCAAGAGCGTCCATGAGCCGCTCCAGACGGGTCTGGAGGCGATTGATGCCCTCGTTCCGATCGGCCGCGGTCAGCGCGAGCTGATCATCGGCGACCGCGGCACGGGCAAGACGGCGATTGCCGTCGATACGATCCTGAACCAGAAGGGACAGAACTGTATCTGCGTCTACGTCGCCATCGGTCAGAAGGCATCCACCGTCGCGCGCGTCGTCAAGACGCTCGAAGACGGCGGTGCGATGGACTACACGATCATCGTCGCGGCGACGGCAGCAGACTCTGCGCCGCTGCAGTACCTTGCACCGTATGCGGGCGTGGCGATGGCAGAGTACTTCATGTACAAGGGCGGTCACGCGCTCTGCGTCTATGACGACCTCTCCAAGCACGCGGCAGCGTACCGCGCCATGTCGCTCCTGCTCCGCCGTCCGCCCGGACGCGAGGCATACCCGGGCGACGTGTTCTACTTACACTCCCGTCTCCTCGAGCGCGCGGCAAAGCTCTCCGACGCACTCGGCGCAGGCTCCATCACGGCACTGCCGATCATCGAGACACTCGCGGGCGACCTTTCGGCGTACATCCCGACGAACGTCATCTCGATCACAGACGGTCAGATCATGCTCGACACCGACGCATTCTACTCGGGCATCCGCCCGGCGATCAGCGTCGGTCTCTCGGTCTCCCGTGTCGGCGGCTCGGCGCAGATCAAGGCGATGAAGCAGGTCGCGGGCACGATGCGTCTCGACCTCGCACAGTACCGCGAGCTCGCGGCATTCGCGCAGTTCGGCTCGGATCTCGACAAGGCGACAAAGGCGCAGCTCGACCGCGGTGCCCGCATGGTTGAGACGCTGAAGCAGGCGCAGTACAGCCCGCGCTCCGTCGCGGAGCAGGTGCTCGTCATCTTTACGGCGGTGCGCGGCCATCTCGCGGACATCCCCGTCGGCAAGGTCGTCACCTTCCACACGGACTTCCTGAAGTTCATGCGCACGGCACATCCGGAGATCGCTGCGGCGATCACGGAGATGAAGAAGCTGGACGATGGGCTCGAAGGAGACATCACGAAGGCGATCGCGGAGTTCAAGGAAACCATCTCCTACAAAGAAGCGTAAGGGGAGAGGTGACCGTATATGGCAAATTTACAGGACATCCGCCGGCGCATCCGCAGCGTCAAGAGCATCCAGCAGATCACGAACGCCATGGACATGGTCGCGACCTCGCGTCTGCGCCGTGCCAAGGAGGCAGCCAACAGCAACCGCCCCTATGCCGAAAAGACGGCTGCGGTCATCCGCAGCGTGGCGGCAGCGGCGACGGGCATCTCGCACCCGCTCCTCGAGCAGCATGAGAGCGGCAAGCGCCTCATCCTCGTCATGGCGGCGGACAAGGGGCTCGCAGGCGCATACTCCAGCAACGCACTCAAAAAGGCGATGACGATCGTCGAGGACAAGTCCAACACGCAGATCGTCACCGTCGGGCGCAAGGCACGCGACTTCTTCAAGAACCGCAGTTTTGACATCATCAGTCAGCGCGTCGGTATCAGCGAGCGGCCGAAGGCGACGCACGCGCAGAAGATCGCGCGCACACTCATCAGTGCGTTTGAGTCCGGCGAGATCAAAGAAGTCTACATGGTCTACACGCGCTTCGTGTCGGCCATCACCTGTGTGCCCGAGGCCCTGAAACTCCTGCCCTTTGCTGCAGAGGCAGGCGAGGGACACGCACAGGCATCCTACATCTATGAGCCGAATGCCGAGGAGGTGCTCGGGGCACTGCTGCCGCAGTACCTTTTCACCACCATCTATGCGGCGCTCCTCCAGTCGGCGGCGAGCGAGCTGAGCTCACGTATGAACGCGATGAGCAACGCGACCGACAACGCCGGGGAGCTCATCGGAAAGCTCGACCTCTACTACAACAAGGTACGTCAGGCGGGCATCACGAACGAGATCAACGAGATCGTCGGCGGCGCCGAGGCACTCAAGTGACATCCATGTACGCCGCGTGCATGGAGGTAAGGAGGTTTTCCATTGGCAAAAGGTAAAGTCGTACAGGTCATTGGACCTGTCGTAGATATTGAGTTTCCGGCGGGGGAACTGCCGGAGATTCTGAACGCCATCAAGGTCAGGGGCAAGACGGCCGACCATGACATCGACCTCACGGTCGAGGTCATGCAGCACCTCGGCGACAGCGTCACGCGCTGCATCGCCATGAGCTCCACCGACGGCCTGATGCGCGGCATGGAGGCGGACGACACGGGTGCACCGATCAGTGTGCCGGTCGGCGAGGCAACCCTCGGACGCGTCTTCAACGTCCTCGGTGAGACCGTTGACCACAACCCCGAGCCCGTCGGCAACAAAGAGGTGTGGCCGATCCATCGTGCCGCCCCGAAATTTGACGAGCAGGAGACATCGACCCAGATCCTCGAGACGGGCATCAAGGTCGTCGACCTCATCGCCCCGTACTCGCGCGGCGGAAAGGTCGGACTCTTCGGTGGTGCCGGCGTCGGCAAGACCGTTCTCATCATGGAGCTGATCCACAACATCGCGACCGAGCACGGCGGCTACTCCGTCTTTGCGGGCGTCGGCGAGCGTACGCGTGAGGGCAACGACCTCTGGTCGGAGATGACCGAGTCGGGCGTTATCGACAAGAC
>CAUTTS010000039.1:0-22407 GCA_963541465.1 uncultured Selenomonas sp. | reverse complement strand
AAGCGGGCGAAAAAGATGCGTCAAGATGGTCGTACCGAATTTATCAGTGCTTCCTGAATACGATGAAAATAATTGGATTGACGGAAGGAATACCCATGAAGCCCACGAAACTATTCGCCGCCCTTCTCACGGCCGCCCTCCTTGCCCCTGCCCTCGCCCCTGCGGCGGAGGCGGGCATCGGCGGCGGCATCGGCATCAGCATACCGACCTCGCACGCGCCCGCTGTGCGCGCGGCATCGAACACCTACGCCGGGCTGCGCATCGGCGATCTCTCCGAGGAGCTGACCGTGAACGAAAAGAGCGGCCGTCTCCTGCTGAAGCTGACCGTGCACAACGAGGGCACGGAGGCGTATACCGTCGCGCATCCGACGGGACAGAACTATGACTTTGCCCTGCTCGATGCGAAGGGGCGCGAGATCTGGCGCTGGTCGGACGGCATGGCGTTCACGCAGGCACAGCAGACGTATACGCTCGCGCCGGGCGCGTCCGAGGAGCTGACCGCCGAGATCGACCGCAAGACGTATAAGGAGCTGCGGGATCGCGCTGTCCTCGTCGCGGCGGGGCTGAAGGACACGAATGTCCTCGTCTGCGCCGCCGTGCCCGACCCGCGCAGTGCCGGCGCATCCCCGCGCATCCACGGCGACATCGTGATCGGCACGGGCGGCTGGGATCGTTGGTGATGTTTCCGTGCTTCACGGCAGCACCCTCGCTTGCAGACGGTCGTGTGCTCGTCCGCCTAAATACCTGCGGATTCCAAACGCGCTGCGCTTGGACGGTAGAAATCCGCAGGGGGCGGGTCGCACACTATTCCCGCCTGCGCCGCTAGGGATTGCCATGAAGCACCGTCACACTGGGGTTTTATAGAACGATCAGCAAAACAGGGAAAGCACAAGGATAGCAGACTTGAAACAGATTATCATCAATGCGGACGACTTTGGGCGGCACGTACTCATCAATCGCGCGGTCGAAACAGCCGTGCAGGAGGGCATGCTGCGCTCTGCAACGATCATGGCAGGCGGCGCAGCTTTTGCAGATGCGGCGGAGCTCGCCGTGCGGACGCCCGCGCTCGGGGTCGGCATCCACCTCACACTCGTCGATGCTGCGCCCGTCCTGCCGCCCGCAGAGATCCCGACCCTCGTCACGACGGAGGGCAGGTTCGTCCCCGATCACACAGCACTGACCGTGCGCGTGCTGCGCGGCATGGTGTGCATGGAGGAGGTGCGCGCCGAGCTCGCGGCACAGCTGCGCCGCGTCACGGCGGCGGGCATCCGCCCGACGCACGCCGACAGCCATCAGCACATGCACGTCCTGCCCGGCGTCATTGACGTCGTGCTCGATCTCTGCGCGGCGGCGCATATCCCCGCCATGCGTGCGCCCTATGCGCCGCTCTTTGCAGGACAGTTCGGCGGCGTGGGGCAGTTCATCGGGCGCGCGGGGCTCGCCGTTCTCGCGCACCGTGCGGCAGCAAAGGCGCGGCGGCGCGGCATCGCCGTCCCCGATCACTTCGCGGGCATCGTCGCGGGTGAGGCGGTCGATACCGCCGCCCTCACACAGATCGCCGCCCATCTCGCAGACGGCACGACGGAGGTCATGCTCCATCCCGGCACGGACAGCACTGCGCTCATCCGCGACTGCCGCTGGCAGCATGACTTCGCGGCGGAGCTCGCCGCCGCCTGTGCCCCTGCGGTGCGCGCGGCGCTTGCGGCGGAGGGAGCGGCCGTCGTCAATTTTCAGGCACTGGCACAGTAAGGGGGGCACATGGACAAGATCACCATCATCGTGCCCTGCTACAACGAGGCAGAGGTCATCCCCCGTTTCTACGAGGCGGTGGCGGCGGCGACCGCTACGGTCGAGGACTGCGCCTTCTCCTATCTCTTCATCGACGACGGCAGCCGTGACGGCACGCTCGACGCGATTCGCGCACTCGCCGACGCACACGACAACGTCCGCTATCTCAGCTTTACGCGCAATTTTGGCAAGGAGCCCGCGATGATGGCAGGGCTCGACTTTGCGGACGGCGACGCCGTGCTCATCATGGACGCGGATCTGCAGCATCCGCCCGCCCTCATCCCGACCATGGTTGCGGCGTGGCGCGCGGGCTACGACGATGTCTGCGGCAAGCGCACGGATCGGAAGGATGAGACTTTCCTCAAGCGCACGATGGCCAATTTCTTCTACCGCTCCATGCAGGCGGTCAGCCGCTTTACCCTGCAGCGTGACGTGGGCGACTTTCGCCTCCTCGATCATCGCTGCGTCGCGGCGCTGCGCCTGCTGCGCGAGAATCAGCGCTTCACGAAGGGGCTCTTTACGTGGGTGGGGTTCAAGAAAAAGGAGATTCCCTTTCAGGTGCAGCCGCGTGCGGCGGGCAAGACGACGTGGAGCTATCTCGCGCTGCTCTCGCTCGCCGTCGAGGGGATCACGTCCTTTACGACCGCGCCGCTGCGCCTGACGACGGTGCTCGGGCTCATCGTCTCCGCGCTCGCGCTCTGCTATATGGTCGTCGTGCTTGTCGATGCGCTCGTCTACGGCGACCCTGTGGCGGGCTATCCGACGCTCATGACCGTCCTGCTCTTTCTCGGCGGCGTGCAGCTGCTCTCGCTCGGGATCATCGGCGAGTACCTCGGACGCGTCTTTACGGAGAGCAAACGGCGGCCGTGCTATCTGATCGACGTACTGGACGGGGAGAAATTTGACCATGCAAAACTGGCAGGGAGGAGATTCATTGACACCGGCGAATGACGGAGGACACCGATACGGCGCGACGGCACTCACAGCCGCCGCCATTTTTGCCTTTATGCTCGCGCTCAATCACTGGATGCCCCTCCACCGCGACGACTACGACTATATGATGGTCTGGAAGACGGGCGTGCCCATCGCGTCGCTCTCCGATGTCCTCTCCTCTGCCATGCAGCACTATCTTCTGCACGGCGGGCGCATGGTCACGGTGTTCTGTCTCGACCTCTTCCTCTGGCTCGGCAAGCCGCTCTTTGACGCGGCGAACGCGCTCATGTTCCTCGCGCTCTCCGTGCTCGTCATGATGCACGCACGCCGCTCCGCCGCACTCACCCAGACGCCGGGGCTGCTTGCACTGGCGGCACTCCTCCTCTGGCTCTCTCTGCCGCATTTCGGCGAGGTTGCCGTGTGGAAAAGCGGCTCGACGGTCTATCTCTGGTCGGCGGTGCCCGCCTTCCTCTTTCTCCTGCCGTACAATCTCGCGCTGAAAACGCTGCGGGATGAAACGCGCGCGCGTCATGTGTGGGCGATCCTGCCGATGTTCCTCCTCGGCCTACTCGCGGGCTGGTCGATCGAGAACCTCGCCGTGACGGTGACCCTCCTCGCGCTTAGCTGCACGCTCTATGCGCGGCGGCACGGTGCGTTCGCACCGTGGATGCTCACGGGTGCCGTCGGCGCACTCGCGGGGCTCATCGGCCTCGTCGCCGCGCCCGGCAACTACGTCCGCTACGACGCGCAGGGCGCGGGCAAGGGCATCCTCATCCACCTCGGCAATCAGATCGCGGGACAGGGTGAGATGCTGCTCTACCTCCTGCCCGTCCTGCTGCTCATCTACACGGCATATCGTCTCTGTCAGCGCCGTCTGTCAGGGCTGCCGGTAGAGCTGCACGGATCGATCTTCCTCTACGTCGGAAAAAAACATGTCGTGGCCTTTGACAAAGGCGGCATCACTACTGTCTCTGTAGCACTCTGGAGCCTGCTTCTGCTGCTCACCGCCTCCTATTTTACGGGCGGATGGGTCGCATCCGCCATCCGCGACGCCGTCATCACGGGGGTACTCACCCCGCTCGGGCAGACCAAACCAAAGACCATTTTCCTCTTCACGAATGTCATGAACGGCTTCGAGGAGATGGCAATCTACTGGCTCGCGATTCTGCTCTGCTACCATCGCATGAAAGAGCTGCTGGGACTGACGACGGCCTCCATCCGCGCCGCTGCGCAGCAGGTCTCTTGGCGTGAGGTTCTGCGCGCCTGCCCCGCCGCACGCTACGCCGCATGCCTCATGGGGCTCGGGCTCTGCAACAATCTCGTCATGATCGCCGCGCCGACCTTCCCGGGACGTGCCACGTTCAGCTCCGCCGCCATGTTCGTCGCGGCACTGCTCGCCCTGCTGAACGATCCATCGGTGCGCAGCGAATTCTTTCCCCGGGCATGCCGCCTGCTGCGCACGGCAGCGTTCCTCCTCCTCGCCTATACGGGCGCGGCGGCACTCCTTCTCACGCACGAGATGGGGCTGGCGGATGCGGCACGGATCGCACAGATCGAAGCTGCCCGCGCACGCGGCGAGACCGTCGTTTCCTTCCCGCGCATCGAGAACACGCGCCGTGCCCTGCGTCACGTCTACTACGAGGACTGGGACAACGGCGTCACGAAGGACGGCGCAATGGAATACTTTGGGCTGACGGAGATAGAGGTTCCCCCGCGCGAGCCCCAATGACATTTGATTCATCTTGTGGTAGAATGAGAGGCACTTATCGTATGACGGCACCATGCGCCAGTGTCAACACTCCGCTGCGGTTTCCTGTGCAGCGCGACATGCGTATCAACAGTACCGTCAATCATCGCATCAGCATTTGAAAGGAGCTGCATCAACTCTTGGACAGTCCTTTATCCGACGCACTCTCTCTTTTCCTGCTCGTCGTCGCCCTCATGGCGAACGCCTACTTTGCCCAGATCGAGACGGCGCTCACGGCGTCCCATCGCGGACGTCTTGAGCGTCTCGCCGAAAGCGGCGAAGCGGGTGCGGTAGAGGCGCTTGCCCTCCTGGAGCACGCCGACCGCCCCATCGCCATGGCGCAGGTGGGCGTCACCTGTATGAGTCTCTTCACGGGGCTCGGCATCGGGCTCTTTGCCCTGCCGATTTTCAACGGGATGCTCACGCGGCTCCTCCCGGGCATGGAGGTCTACGCCGCCGCGCTCGTCCTCAGCATCCTCGTCATGACGACGCTCACGCTGCTCTTCGGCGACTTTCTGCCGAAGCAGATCGCCCTCCAGAACCCCGAGGCGATGCTCCTGCGCAAACACCGCACCATCGCCCTCCTCACGCAGCTCACCGCGCTGCCGAGCGCCGCGCTCATCTCCATCTCGCGCGGCATCCTGCTCATCTTCGGCATCAACCCGGAGAACCGCGTCTCCGCCACGGAGGACGCGGTCAAGGATCTCATGGAGCAGGGCACGGAGGACGGTACGTTTGAAAAGACCGAGCAGGATATGGTCGACCGCATCTTCCACATGAGCGACCAGACCGCCTCGGCACTCATGACGCCGCGCACCCAGATCGCTTGGGTCGACCTCGCGGAGCCCCGTGCCGAACAGCTGCGCATTGTCCGCGCGGAGGCGCATGACGTGTTCCCCGTTGCCTATGAGAACCTCGACGACT
Source organism: uncultured Selenomonas sp. (assembly GCA_963541465.1). Taxonomy (GTDB): domain Bacteria; phylum Bacillota; class Negativicutes; order Selenomonadales; family Selenomonadaceae; genus Centipeda. Next base: position 17,015 of record CAUTTS010000039.1, on the reverse strand, counting down.
TCCGCGGCGTGGTCTACGCCAAGGAGCTGCTCGATGCGGCACTCGACGGGACGGAGATCGACATCACGGACTACATCCGCAAGCCGCTCTTCGTCCCGCGGACCATGGAGGGACTGCGCGTCCTCGAAAAATTCCGCAGCGGTGCCATCCACGAGGCGGTCGTCCTCGACGAGTACGGCGGCGTCGTCGGCTTCATCACCATGGACGACATCATGGGCGAGATCATCGGCAGCGCGGATGAGGACGCGCCCACGGGCACGCGCACAGGGGCGGAGAAGGCGCAGACATGGGTCTTTGACGGACTGTTCCCCATCGACGAATTCAAGGCGAATTTCGGCATCGACGAACTCCCCGACGAGGATCACGATCACTTTCACACCCTCGGCGGCTTCGTCACCGCCCAGATCGGCCGCATCCCCGCTGTCGGCGAAACCTGCACATGGGAGGACTACAGCTTCGAGGTACTGCAGATGGATCGCGCGCGCGTCGCCCAGATCCGCATGACGCGGACCAATGCTGTGGAAAATGGCGACTGATCGCATACTGCTCTCTTCGCCCCCGTCGAAACGGTGGATGTGGCACGCGCCAGCGCGGCGGAGGGAGCGCCCAATGGAAATGATAGGATAGAGAGGGAGACATAAAATGAACGAACGCATCTATAACTTTAACCCCGGCCCCGCCGTCCTGCCCGAGGACGTCCTGAAAGAAGTTCAGAGCGAGATGCTCAACTTCCACGGCACAGGAATGTCCATCCTCGAGATCAGTCACCGCGCTCCCGCCTACGACGAAGTACACCAGCAGGCCAAAGCGGACATCAAAGAACTGATGGGTCTCGGCGACGACTATGACATCATCTTTACCGCCGGCGGCGCCAGCCAGACCTTTGCCCTGATCCCGCTGAACTTCGCCACCGAATCACACCCCGGCAGCTACGCCCTCTCCGGCTCCTTCTCCCAGAAGGCATACGAGGAGGCCGTCAAGCTCGGCGTCGGCACCGTCGCCGCCTCCACCAAGGAGGAGAACTACGTCCGCGTCCCGCGTCAGGACGAGCTGAACATCGCGCCCGGCGCGGCCTACCTCCACATCTGCCTCAACAACACGATCTACGGCACGGAGTACCACTACACGCCGAAAACAAACGGCGTCCCTCTCTTTGCCGACATGTCGTCCGACATGCTCTCGCGCCCGTGGGACTTCTCCTCCTACGACTTCATCTATGCGGGCGTACAGAAAAACCTTGGCCCCGCCGGCGTCGTGCTGAACATCGCGAAAAAGGAACTCCTCGCGAACACCCCAGCGGAGCTGCCGACCATGCTGCGCTACAGCACCTTCCAGAAGAACGACTCCCTCTACAACACCCCGCCCGTCTTTGCCATCTACATCGTCGGCAAAGTCGCCCGCTGGATCAAGGAGCGCGGCGGTCTCGCCGCCATGGGCGAGGCAAACGCAAAGAAAGCGGCACTCCTCTATGACACCATCGACAGCTCCGACGGATTCTACCGCGGCCACGCCGAGAAGGACAGCCGCTCGCGCATGAACGTCACCTTCCGCCTGCCGACCGAGGAGCTCGAAAAGGCATTCGTCGCCGCAGCAAAGGAACACAACCTCGGCGGCATCAAGGGACACCGCAGTGTCGGCGGCATGCGCGCCTCCATCTACAACGCCATGCCCCTCGCGGGCGTCGAGGCGCTTGCCGCATTTATGGCAGAGTTCCGCAAGAAACACTGATGCTCGTGGTCTGTGGAAAGAGGTGACATTTTGGCAGGAAATCGCGCTTACCGCAGCGGCGGTACGCAGGAGATGGGTGTTCCCGCGCGGCGCGGGGAGAATGCACCCGCAGCAGTGCGCCGCATGGATGCGCCGTCCATCAGCGTGCGGCAGGACGCCATTACGCCGGAGTACTTTATCGCGCATTTCTACGAGTATCTCCCGCGCTACATCGCGGGCGGTGCACCGACGGCGGACACGCGCGACACGTATGAGCTCGCCATCCGCCTCTTTCTCCACTGGTGCATGGAGCAGGGGCTGCATCCGCTAAGCGACGTGCACGACTACCAGATTCGCGTCTACATGGAGGAGATGCGGACGCGCGGCTACAGTGCCGCCACCCTCATGATCAAGGGGGCGGCGATCCGCGCCTTTTACAAGGTCGCCCAGCGGCTCTCCTTCATCGCCGAGAATCCCTGTGCCGATCTGCAGCTGCGCAACCCACAGCACCTCGACGAGGACTATAAGTACCTCACCGTCGATCAGATCAAGGAGATCTGCGAGGGACTCGCCGCCGACAAGAATGCCCTGCGCCGTCTGCGCAATCTCCTCATCGTCTACCTCATGGGGGTCGAGGGACTGCGCGTCGTCGAGGTCATGCGCCTCTCGGACGAGGACATCGACTGGCAGCGCGGGCGCATTGAGATTCGCGGCAAGGGGCACGCGGGCATCATCTACCCCTGCGAGGAGACCTTCGGCATCCTGCGGGCATACATCGAGACGCGCGGCGCCGTCCCGCCCGAGAGCCGCCTCACGCCGACCATCATCTCCTGCGCGAACAACAACCCGAAGGGACGCATCTCGCGCGTCGGCATCCGCTACGTCATCAACAAGGCACTCACCGAGGCAGGCCTCAAGCAGCCCGGCTACGCCTGTCACCTCTTCCGCCACAGCTGCGGCACGAACCTCTATCAGGAGACCAAGGATCTGCGCGTTGTGCAGGAAACCCTGCGCCAGCGCAGCCCCAAGGTCACGGCGAAATACGCCCACGTCCACGACCGCATGGAGCGCCGCTATACACGAGGGATTACGCCGGGGGTGAATGTGGATACGGTGCAGAACCCCGTTCCAAACACCACAACACAACCATAGGAGGATATTGGTGGATTTACAGAACAAGAAAATCTGGATTACCACAGGCGGCGGCATCGGGGACACCATCATGTTCACGCCCGCACTGCGCCGCATCAAGGAAAAATATCCATCCTGCCACCTTACGTTTATGACACGATGGCCGAACCATACGCTGCTGCGTGGGATTCCCTATCTGGATGAAGTCACCTATATCCGAAGGGGCACGCCGCTCGGCCGCTGGCGCGTCCTCCCTTCCTTCTTGGGGCTTTCGGATTTTAGACGGCAGGATGCCGTTGTCTTTACAGATTGGCAGCCACAGCTGCTGATGGCAGCAAAACTATCCCGCATCCCGCTTCGCGCAGGTTATCCGCGCGAGAACCATCCTCTTTCAAAACATCTGACAAAACATATCCAACCTCACGTCTTTCAGTCAACAGATTATGCCGCCGAAACCAATGCAAATGTATTTTCCGACGCCTTGGGCGTGATGCTGGATGGGGATATGACTCGACTGGACATCGGCCGCCCCACAGAGGTGGAGCATGCTTACGTATCGCAGCTCCTCGAAAAAATCGGACTCAAAAAGGATACGCCTTTTTTCCTCCTCTCCCCATTTGCCAGCCTGAGAGAACGAAATTGGTCTCTGAACGAAGCGGGTATCTTTGCAAAACAGGCGGAGAAACGCTATGGCTGTCCCATCATTGTCATCGGTGCGCCCGAGAACGAAAAGGAGGCAAAGACAATTTCCCGCTATAGCCTGATCGGTCAGACAACAGTCGGCGAGCTGATCGACATCATCGACAGAGCAGCCCTTCTGGTAACCCCTGACAGTGGACCAATGCACATCGCGGGTGCATTGGGAACGCCCGTTGTGCCGCTGTTCAGCAAAGACCTGCCGAGCCGATGGGCGCCGAGATACCACTGCCACCCAATATACCTAGATATGGACTGCTCCCCATGTGATGATGATACGGCGCGGCACTGTCAACATAACGTGAAATGTATGCGGGAGATTGATGCGGATATTGTTTTGAACGCCTGTGACCAACTCTTACAAACGGACAATAGTGTGTGAACGTATATATTTCTTGCAAAGACAGACCGCATCGCTCTAAAATTATTGCCTTTCGACATTATCAAATGCCCCGAAATAAGATCTGCACGATCTGATTTCGGGGCATTTTCTGAGCTATATGCGCTGTTCAAGCCTTCGAGATTCCATTCCCATTGTCCTCACATCTTCCGCCCCCAAATATTCGATACTCGCTCGAATAATTTCCGCAGGCTTCACATGATACAAGCAGTTCGGCTGCGGATAGCTCGGACATTCTGTTTCTCCATAGCTGCATGGGCAGCACGGCTCGTTCGATGTGAATGCCTTTGCATGGTCGCTGATCGGATGCCAGCGGCGCGGCGAGGTACACCCGAACATGACGACAAGCGGAACGCCCGTCACCGCCGCAATATGTGCGCCGCCCGTGTCCACACTGACGAGCAGATCAAGCTGGGCATAGAACGCCGTAAGTTCCATGAGATTCGTCTTCCCGCAGAGGTTTTCGACGGGAAGACCAATGGTGGAAATCACGTCCTCGGCGTAGGCATAGTCCCCCGGTGCTCCCGTCACGTAGAATGCCGCATCATAGCGCAAGTTGAGGGCTCGAACGACCTCCGCAAAATACTCCTTCGGCCATGTCTTCAGACCGAATGTCCCCTTGACACAGAGCCCGATCTTTCGTTTCCCTGCCGCAGACGAAAGGAGTGCCGCCGCTTTTGCCCGCTGCACCTCGATAGGCTGCGGCAGAATCGGGCGTTCGTGCCCCTCAACCCCCGTAAAGCCGCGAATGATCTCCTGATAGGTCTCCGCCTGCAGCGTTTCATCGAGATCATGGGTCATCGGAACGGTATGTGTATAGAGCCACGTCACGCGGCTTGGCTTACGGTCAAAGACACGCGAGGGACCAACGCGAACAGGAATCCCCGCGAGCAGGCACAGAAGTGCAGGGCGGAGTTTGCGGTCAAACGAAATCGCAAGGTCGAACTTTCGCCGACGCAGTTCCTGTACCATTGCCCACATTTTCCCTATGGAGTTCTGCTTTGCCTTATAGTCAAAGAGAATCACATCGTCGATGACGGGGTTATGCTCGATCACCTCGCGCACAATAGGACGCGACAGCATCGTAATACGCGCCTGTGGATACACCTTTTTGAGGAGGGCAATCGCGCTCGTCGTCAGGATGACATCACCGAGGTTCACCATCGCATAGACGAGAATATTACGATATTCTCTCACGGGTGCAGGACCTCCTTCATACGTGCAGCAATCTCCTCATCCACCGTGTCGAGGAACGCAAAACGCCGCCGATAGACCGCTCGCTTGCGCGTCGGTACTTCCTCCATCGTCTTGCGCGGATAGACGAGCGGGAGCTCATAGAAGCGGTGATCGTCCGTCTCCCATCCGCCGACCTCCTCCCAGAACGCGCCGAAGTCCGTCTTGAGCTTGCGGTCAAGGCGGACGTGGTTGTTGGCGTAGTAGCCTACATTCGAGACGGCAAGCATGCGCTTTATGCCAAGTGCACGCGCCACTGCCTGTGTCATATAGAGGATGAGGTTCTTTGTGCGGAAGCGATGGGCGTGCTTCGTCATCTCACGGACGAAGTCCTGCGCGTTCTCTGTGTTCGGTCCCTGCATCGCTCCGATCACGAGGGTCGGCTGACCGTCCCTCTGCTCGATCCAGAAGATGATCTGATAGAGATGCTCTCCATCGACGTCCATCATCACGGAGAGCAGCCCCTCCTTGCGCTGTCCCGGAGCGAATTTCAGATAGGCATTCCACCTCAGATCCGTGTCCGACGAATGCCAGATTTCATGGGTGCCGTCATAGCCGAGACGAACAAAGTCTGTGGACGTTAGCTTCTGCTCAAGATAGGCATAGTGCTCTTGAATGAGTTTCACCCGCGTGCGCACCGTCGACCCTGCATAAAAAAAGGCGCGCGTCGCCTGTTCGAGTGGAAAGGGGTTGCGCGCATAGAGGGCACGCCGCCCCTCTGTCTCTTGAAAGAACTCATAGAGCTCACGCAGCTGCCGCCAATGCAGCAGTCCGCGTACCATAAAGACGAGCGCACGGTGGCGCTCGCGCAAAATATGAAAACGATAGGCGCGGTGTGCAGCGTCATAGAGCTCAGCGATCATATCGTCTCCCTATCCTCATCTTCCCCTGCCGCAACGGCTGCGATGCGCGCGGCGAAACGTGACGGCGCATAGACTGCAGCGGCCTCATTGAGTGCCTTATGCCATTGCGGCGCACGCACATCGTACTCATTAATAAAACGCTCCAGCGTTTTCCGAAGGGCGTCCATATCACCGCTGGGAAACGTCTCCCCGATGGGGTATGCAGCAAACACCTCGGGATTCATATCGTCACTCGTAAGAACCGGCTTCTGAAAACCAATCGCCGTAAAGAGCATGGCGCCCCAATGATACCGATACCGCGGGGCAGAGTACGGCAAAAGCAGTGCGTCAACCTCCATAATGGCACGCTGCCACGCGGCGCCGATCAGCCCACGATGCAGGAACGTAATGCCTTTTTCCTCGTAGCTTGAGATAATGCGCTCAAACTCTGCCGCATCCTCCTCGTGCATGGTCGATCCCTGCACGAGCAATTTGACGGGGCGCGTATAATTCCCCGCCAGATATACTTTCAGAAGATCCTCAAGGCGTTTTTCCCGGCGAAATTGTCCAAAGAAGCCAATGGTTATTGCTTCATCTGATCGTATCGGGGTATATTGTCCCTGCTCTACATCGCGCGGGATAAATGTCGGCGGCGGCATCAGGTGTACATTGGCTCTCCGTTCGCCAAAAAGCTTGTCTCCAAATGTCAGCACGACGGGACGGACATTTGGATATTTCGCCAAAGCATCTGCCGCGCTAAAAAATTTGGACGCCTCGCTTGGGTTAATGCCGTGCTGAATAAAGATGATCGGAACGGGCGATCGACGCAGAACACTTCGACGCAGTGCGCGAAGATAACGATACGTGGAGGTAGGAACAATCAGCGCATCAAACGCCCCCCTCTGTGCCTCCTCATAGAGGGCACGGTACCAGCCGAATCGTCTGCGTTCCCGGCGGACAGAGAGGAGGAGTTTGCGAATCCCGCGTGCGTTCGTATAGGAGACCGATGCACCTGGCAGCTCGTGGACATCCGTGTGGTAATCCATACCAAAATGAAATCCTTCCGGTACATAGAATACGACCTCATGTCCAAGCGCCCGCAGTTCTTCCGTAAGAATGCGGTCAAAGTCGACCTCATGTCCTCCCGGCGTCATGATGTTCTCAAATATGGCGATCTTCATCTGCGTTCCTATCCCCGTTCATCGTCAAATCATGCAGTTTCACATACTTCGCCATCGTATAGAAACCGTGAAACATGGCGAGAATAAAGCCAAGCCGTCCATCGAGGAAGCCGCGCTGCAGGATGTAGTAGCGAAAAAAGGCAAACGGCGGGTCAAGCAAAATCTTCAAAAATGAGGCCCGCTTGCCGTCTGCATACTGACGCTCTGCCATGAGTGTCGTATATTGGTTAAATTTATGAAAATAACGCTCCCAGTCGGTATAGGTGTAATGCAGGAGGCTGCCGCCCATCCGCCGTACCGGAAGCTCGGACTCTACATGCTCATGGATACGCCCCACCCAATGTATGGCAAGGCGCGGATAGAACCGCTGCGAGTAGTCCGGTCGGTGTCCGCCATAGTACATACGCTGCCCAAAAGCGACATTGATGCGCTTGATCTCATAGACGGCACGCACATCCTCTGCCATCACGCGGCGCAGCTCCTCGCCCGTGCCATCATTTACGCGCTCATCCGCATCCACATAGAGGACCCAGTCCGCATCTGTCTGCGTCAGGGCAAAGTTGCGCTGTCCCGCGAAATCCCCCGCGAGCGGGTGCGCAACAACACGTGCGCCAAGGCTCTGCGCCAGTTCCGCCGTACGATCCGTGCTCATATCGTCGATCACAAGAATCTCATCGGCAAATGCAGCGCTCTCGATACATGCCGCGATATGCTGTTCCTCGTTATGTGTGAGAATAATGACCGTCAGCTTCACGCATTCACCTTCTCCCTGCAGATACGCCTGCTTCCACCGCCTCCCGCACACATGCGAGCAGACTTCCGCCCGCATAGTGCACGCCCCGCACCCCCGCACGGTCTGCGGCGATGACATCGCTCTGTGCATCACCGAACATCCACGAGGCGGCAGGGTCGATGTCATGTTCCGCCATCGCCCGCAGGATCATACCGGGCGCGGGCTTACGGCAGTCACACGCCCGTGTATACGCCGGCACACGCCCTTCGGGATGATGCGGACAGTAGTAGAATGCATCGATGTGCGCACCGCGCGCCGTCAGCTCCGCATTCATCCAGCGGTGCAGATGGTGCACGGCATCCTCGTCATAGTAGCCGCGCGCGATGCCGCTCTGATTCGTGATAACGATGACGAGATAGCCGTGCTCGTTCGCCCAGCGGATCGCCTCGATGGCGCCCTCCACCCACACGAAGTCCGCAGGCTCGTGGAGGTAGTGTACGTCAACGTTAAGCGTGCCGTCGCGGTCGAAGAAAATCGCCTTATTCGGCATAGGAGAAGTAGCCGCCCGCCTGCAGGAAGTCGCAGTACTCCTTCACGGCCTGTTCCATCGGTGTGAAGCCGCCCGTGTAGCCCGCGGCGACCAGCGCAGCCGTATCCGCCTGCGTGTAGTTCTGATACTTGCCGCGCAGCACCTCGGGGAAGTCGCGATAGACGATCTGCCCCCTGCCGAGCGCGGCGATCACGGCACGCGCCGCCTCGTTGTACGTATGCGCCGTGCCTGTACCGCAGTTGTAGACGCCGCTCTCCCCGCCATTTTCAAAGAAATGCAGGTTGACACGCACAACGTCGCCAACGTAGACGAAGTCGCGCCGCTGCTCGCCGTCTGCGATGCCGTCCGTCCCGCGGAAGAGACGCGCCTCACCCATATCGAGAATCTGATGATAGAGCTGATAGAAGATCGACGCCATCTTGCCCTTGTGATGCTCCTGGGGACCATAGACGTTGAAGTAGCGCAGACCGACGATGGGGCTGCGCGCCTCGGGGATGACTTGCCGCACATAGCGGTCAAACGCGAGCTTGGAGAACGCATAGGGATTGAGTGCGTCCTCACACGCATCGCCCTCGGTAAAGCCATGTGCCCCGCCGCCGTACGTCGAGGCGGAGGAGGCGTAGAAGAACGGGATGCGTGCCCCCATCGCAAAGTGCAGGAGTGCCTTGGAGTACGCATAGTTGACCTTCATCATATAGTTGACGTCATACTCCATCGTATCCGAGCATGCGCCCTCGTGGAAGATCGCGTCGATGTCCGTCCCGTCGAAATCTCCCTCCTCGACGAGGTGGAGAAAGTCGTCCTTGTGCTGATAGTCGATGAAATGGAGGCCGCGCAGATTCTTGTAGTTCTCGCCGTCCTCCAGATCGTCGACGATGAGGATGTCGCGATAGCCGCGCGCATTCAGTGCATGGACGATATTGCTGCCGATAAAGCCGGCACCGCCGGTAACGATAATCATAGATCTTCCCCTTCCTGCCGATCGAGCACGCGGAGCAGTTCCTCACGGCTCACGGCATACGTACCGAGTTTCGAGACGACGACGCTCGCCGCGAGATTGGCGAGTGCCGCACCGTCCTCGGGCTTCAGCCCGCCTGCAAGTGCGAGCCCGAAGACGGCAATCACCGTGTCGCCCGCCCCCGAGACATCGAACACCTCCTGTGCGCGCGTCGGGATGTGGACGGCCGTCTGCCCATGGATGAGCGAGATGCCCTTCGCCGAGCGCGTCAGGATGACGTTCTTCACGCCGAACTTGCGTATGGCGTAGTGTGCCGCACGCTCCGCCGCGCCGTTCTCGTTGGCGATCGGTTCCAAGAGAATCTCGTTGATCTCCTTCAGGTTCGGTGTCACATAGTCCGCGCCCTTGTACTTCGCCCACTGCGATCCCTTCGGATCGACGATGACGGGGACGCCGTGATCGTGCGCCGCATGGATGATGTGCTGGCAGGCGTACTCCGTGCACGCGCCCTTGGCATAGTCCGAGATGATGACGCAGTCCATGCTCTCGTTCAGCTTCTGATCGATGTAGGCGAGGTACTGCTCCGCATCCGCGCCGTCGATGGGCTTTACGTCCTCAAAATCGAGCCGGAGCATCTGCTGATGCCCGCCGATGATGCGGATCTTCGTCGTCGTCGGACGCTCCGTATGGACGAGTCCTGCATAGTCAATGCCGCGCGATTTGAATTTATCCAGCAGGCTGTCGCAGTGCGGATCCCTGCCGACATAGCCCGCGATGCTGACGTTCGTCCCGAGGAGTGCAAGGTTATGCGCGACGTTTGCCGCTCCGCCGAGCGTCTCGCGCGTCCCCGTCACGTGGGTGATCGGCACCGGTGCCTCGGGGGAGATGCGCGTCACCTCGCCCGTATAGTACTTGTCGAGCATGACATCGCCGACGACGAGGATGTTGCTGCGCGCGCTCTTTTCGGCAACGACGCTGCGGATTTTTTCCATATCCATGAAAATGCTCCTATCGGCAGGAACCACTGAGAAAAGCAGCGATTCCCATCATAATCATATCAATCGAATCCATGTGCCTTGATCCCTGCAGGAAGGACAGGACGGACAAATCGCTCCGCCGCCCCCTTTGGTGCAAGGGCAAATGCGCCATCCGTCCACTCTACGACCCGCGTCTCAAAATCCGTCGGCGCGGGCAGGTCGCACGCGGGACGCTCACCCTCCTCGCGCAGGATCTGATCGGCATACTGTAAGATGAGGTCAGGCGGCATCCGCTTCATACACATCATGTGCTCCTCTCCTGCGAGCGGACATTCATGAAGGCGGCAGGGGTGGCACGGGACGGGCGCGCGGACGGAGATGCTCCGCGCGTCGTAGGGATAGAACCCGGGAATCGGCGATGCGCCGAACATACAGATCACGGGGACGTGCATCGCGATGCCGACGTGCATTGGCCCGGAGTCCGTCGTGATGAAGAGGATGCAGCGGGAGAGGAGTCCTGCGAGTACACCAAGACTGACCTGTCCTGTGAAAATGTGGAGGCGGGGATTCTCCTTCTCCCGCATCTGTGCGCGACAGGCATCGACCATCTCCACATCCATCGGGCCGCCCATCACAGCGAGATGATAGCCGCGTGCGAGGTAGTCGTCGGCAACCTCTGCAAAATAGGCATCCTCCCATCGTTTCGTCCGCCAGCTCGCCCCGATGTTGAGTGCGATCACCTTGTCTTCTGCGGCGAAATGCTCCGCCCAGAGCCGCGCCGCTTCTTGTTCGGCGGCGGGCGATAGCCACATCTCCAGTCCCGCATCGTCAATCTCGTCAATGACCCCCCCCGCGCGCAGTGCCGTATAGTGTGAGTGGACCTCGTGCATGATCGGATGCTGATCGGGGCTGACCTGATCGAAAAAAAGCGAGAATCCAGGTTTGGCATAGCCGACGATGCGCTTTCCTCCGCTGAGTGCCGCAAGAGCGGAGGAGCGCTCGTTGCGATGCAGATTGATGACGAGATCGTAGTTTTGCTTTCGCAGCCGCCGCACAAGGCGCAGGATGCCGAGGAGACTCTTGTCTTTTCCCTTCTTGTCGATCAGCAGACACGCATCAATGTTCCGATTTTCCTGCACGATGTCCGCGAGAATCCGATCGGCGAGCAGTGTGATGCGTGCCGTGGGATAGTTGTGCCGCAGGGTACGCAGGACAGGCGTCACAAGCATGAGATCGCCGAGATGCATGAGGTTAATGACGAGAATGTTTTGATAGACCCGCGAAGCCATCGCTCACCCCTTTTGCGTTTTTTCCATAATACCCTGCACTGCTGTGAGAATATCTTCCGCCGGAATGCTGCGTATGCAGTCGGTCTCGGGCAATGCCCCCGTGACAGGATCACGAGCCTCGGCAAGGACGATGTCGTGTGCCCCCTGTGGTCCCCAGATGCGCGGGTCGCCCGTGCTGAAGATCTCCACCGTCGGACAGTGCACCGCCTGAGCAATATGCGCAGGCCCTGTATCCACCGACACCATCGCAGCTGCACTGCACAGGAGCAGCGCAACCTCTTGGAGCGTAAATGTTCCGGCAAGGATATGACGCTCCTCCAGTTCTGCAGACTGTGCAATCTCAGTGAGATACGCCCGATCCTGATTTCCGCCGATCAGATAGACAGGAATCTCATCCCTCGTTTTCAAAAAATCTCGAATAAATGCTGCTGTCGTCTCCACGCTCAGATTTCGGCGCCGAACTCTGCCGCAGGGACAGATGACAAGATAATCCTCCTTTGCCAGTTGGAATGCCGCTCTTTTCTCAGCAAAGGATCGCTCCACATCGGCAGGAATCCGCAGTGCAAGGCTCGTGTCCTGGGTCGTAATGCCAAACGACCTCATGAAGCCGAGCTGATTCTGCGTCTCATGCTGCGGGTGTGTGCGCTCTGCAGGTGCTGTCCGCGTGAGGAAGAGCCCGCTATGCTGTGCGTCATAGCCGTATCGGCTCGGAATCCGTGCGAGCCACGCAACCGCCGCACCGCGCGGGGCAAAGTTCATACAGACGGCAAGATCAAAGCGATATTTCCGCAAGCGTGCCGCCATGCGGAGCATCCCAAGAAGCCCCTTCTCACGCCCCTTCTTATCGTAGACAAGCACCTCGTCAACGTAGGGGTTCATGCGGGCGACAGGCTCCGTCAAAGGCACGGTCAACATCGTTATGCGAGCATCCGGAAAGGATTCATGCAAGGCGCGGACAGCAGGGGTCACGAGAATGATATCACCGATAAAAGCGAGGTCGATCACCAAGATGTTCTGATACAAGCGCCGTTACCCCCTTATCGATGCTGTACGGAGCGCCCCGCCAATCTTCGCCGCGACCTCATCCGGTGTGATCGCCGCAAGGCAGTCGAGCCCCTTCGGGCACGCGCGTTTCCAGCAGCCGCGGCAGGAGCGATCGACCTCGATCGCGTTTTGGAGTTGCCCGTAGGGGCCATTGCGGTTCGCATCCGTCGGTCCCATCAGTATGACGGTCGGCCGCCCGAGCCCCGCCGCGAGATGTACGGGGCCCGTATCTCCGCCGAGGACGAGCGCGGCGCGCGTAAAGAGATGTGCGAGCTGCTTGAGGTTCGTCCGCCCGACGAGATTTACGGGTGGGATCCGCGCCGCCGCCATGATGTCGGCGGCAATCGTCGCATCGAGATGTCCCCCGCCGACGAGCACGGGAACGATACGCTCCTCATAGAGGCGGTCGCCGAGCGCAGCGAAGTGCTCCGCCGGCCAGCGCTTGTTCGGCCAGTTCGCCCCGACGGCAAAGGCGACAAATGTCCGCCCCTCCGGCACGCCCTCGCGCTGCAGCAGCGTCTCCGCCGCCATACGGTCACGATCCGAGACGGTGATGGGAAAGCGCACCGCATCCACACGACAGCCGATGGCGCGTGCCACGTCGAGATAGCGCTCGACGATATGTCCGTGTGCGCGCGGCCCGCGCACGGAGCGGCTCACACGATCCGCGCCCTCGCGCATATTTGCCGTGCCGACGCGCTCCCTCGCCCCCGCTGTATAGACGATCGCTGCCGACTTGAAGAGTCCCTGCAGATCGAGCGAGACATCATAGCGGCGCGCGCGCAGGCAGCGGCGCAGGGGCGGATACTCACGAAGGAATCCGCCGATGCTGCGGAACTTCGCCTTTTCAAAGAGGATGAGCTCATCGATGTACGGATTTCCCTCAAGCAGAGGGTAGGCGGGCGGCTCGACCACCCACGTCAGATGTGCATCGGGATAGGTCTCCTTGATGGCATAGGAAACGGGCAGCGCATGAATCACATCGCCGATCGCACTGAGTTTGACGACCAAGATATTCTTCATGGACTGCCCTCCTTTCTTTCGCTATATGTTCGCGCATACACAGCGTGTCCGCCTATAGCCAACACCGTGTGATTCCCTGAGCGAATGCCTCGTTACGCAAACGGGCGCGTGCTCGTCCGCCTAAATACCTGCGGATTCCTTAACGCGCTTCGCTTGAACGGTAGAAATCCGCAGGGGGCGGGTCGCACGCTCTGCGCCGTTTGCTTCTCTAGGATTCGCTCAGGGAATCCCCACGGGTGCCTACGCTGCGCGCGATTACCCGCGCCCCGCCCTCTCGATGATCCCCGTCGTGGACTTCCCCGCGACGAGCGGGATAAAGGCGACCTCGCCGCCGTACGCCTCGACGATGCGCGCCTCGGGCAGCGTCTCACGCGTGTAGTCGCCGCCCTTGACGTAAACCGCGGGGCGCACCTTTGCGATCAGGGTCTCCGCCGTATCCTCGCCGAAGATCACCACCGCATCGACGGCGGCGAGCGCCCCAACGACCTCCGCGCGATCCTGCTCATTGTTGATGGGGCGCGACGATCCCTTGAGCCGCCGCACAGAGGCGTCGCTGTTCAGCCCGAGAATGAGCACATCCCCCTGCGCACGCGCCGCCGCCAGGTAGCGCACATGCCCCGCATGGAGGATATCAAAGCAGCCGTTGGTAAAGACGACGCGTGCACCTGCCGCGCGCAGTGCCGCCGCGTATGCCTCGATGTGTTCGTCAGGAATGAGCATGAGCGCCTCCTTCCGCTGTGAGCGCCGCGTGCAGCTCCGCCCACGCCACCGTCGCCGTCCCGCGTTTCCGCACGGCAATCCCCGACGCCGTATTGCTGAGTTGCGCCGCCGTCACGGGATCCACGCCCGCCGCAAGAGCGAGTGCCATCACGGCAACGCACGTATCGCCCGCACCGGAGACATCGAAGATCTCACTGTGGTCGCTGACGGGAATATCCGTCGCCGACCCATCTGCGAGAAAGAGCGTCATGCCGTCTGCCCCGCGCGTGATGAGCACGCCGTCCGCCGCGAGTCGTGTGAGGAGCTCACGCCCTGCCGTATGGATGTCCGCTGCCGAGCGGAGTTCACGCCCGAGTGCCGTCGCGAGCTCTGCGTCGTTCTGCTTGACGTAGCCGATGCCCGCATAGCTGAGAATGTCATAGCGCGCATCCACGATGCTCGGAATCCCCGCCGCACGTGCCGCGTCAATCACCGTACGGCGCACGCGCGCCGTCACCGTGCCCGACCCATAGTCTGAGAGGACAATCGCACGCACCTGCGGGATAAGGCGTGCGATCTCCGCCAGGAGCTGCTCCTCCACCGCCGCCGCAAGCGGCGTATGCCACTCACGGTCAACGCGTACAATCTGCTGGCTGACCGTCGCACGTCCGCCCGCGATGATGCGCGTCTTCGTGATGGTCGGACGCGCCGCGTCGCGGACAAATCCCGCCGTATCGACGGCGTTTTCCCCGAGCACGGCGCAGAGCGCATCGCCGCCCGCATCCGCCCCGCAGACACCGACGGCATACGAATGCCCGCCGAGTGTCGCTGCATTGTTCGCCACATTCGCCGCGCCGCCTGCCACGACGCGCTCCTCCCGCTGCTCCAGAACGAGCACGGGTGCCTCACGCGAGATGCGTGCGATCGTCCCGTCGAGATAGACATCCGCCACCATATCCCCGATGATGAGCACGGGGGCATTTTTTAAACGCTTCAGCGCATTTACCATGGAGTGAACTCCCATTTGATCTTCCACGCATCCTGCTTCGAGCGATAGCGCAGAATGATTTGCGAGCAGTGCAGGTCATGGAACCAGTAGTAATCCACATCCGTCCATACACGCGGCTCGACAGCGTACTTTGTGCCGATGGCGATGCGGTCGCGTGCACCGAGGCGGTAACTCATGCCGCTCATCAACACCTGAGAATAGTCCTCCTGATCATAGGAAAAAAGCGCACTCTCTTTCGAGTTTTTTGTGTAGACACCACCGACATAGGCAGCAAAACGATCGTTAAACTCTTTGGTGAGGAATACACTCGCATTAAAGCCCTGCACGCGCGAGGAATCATAGCTCTCACGCGTCACGGAATAGCCCGCCGCCATATCCAGCAGGAATCCGCGATAATGAATCGTATCGTGCGTAAGCGAGACACCATACTGCCAGTGGTTGCTGTGAACGCCGCCGCCGTACCAGCGTCCATACTCTGAGTAGAGCTGATAGCTGATCGGCGTCTGTCTGATGCGGTCTCCATAGCCGAGAATGAGCGACGGCATCTTCTTGATCCAGTCGTTGTCTCCATCCTCGAAGATGCCGTAGGTCAGAACCGCGCTTGCATTGCGGTTCCTCCAGCCAATGTCATAGGAGCTGCGCCAGCCGCGCTGCGTCGTTACGCGAAGATCAGCACCGGCCGTCACGTGCGGCGCGACATCCTGCTCAAAGCGCTGCTCCACCCAGCCACCGTCGTCGCTGTCATAGCCCGCCCGCGGGAAATTGCGCTGGATGGAATGTGACACATCCACCTCATACCGTTTCTTGGTGAAGATCACCTTGTTCTTCAGCCAGAACTTCACATTGTGCAGGATGAGTCGGTCGCCGGGATAGAGCTCCGCCACCTCCGAGCTGAGATGGTAGTCCGGATTCTTCGCCCCGCACTTCGTCTGCGTGCCGTCATAGACGACGATCTTGTCGGGGTAGAACTCAAACCGCTTGCCCGTCATATAGTAGGCGCCGACCTTGCCGTCCGCCCGTTCCATCGTGCCCGTATGTTTCTGATAGTTGTAGTTGATGTGATAGCCGTCGAGCGTCACGCGCGACGTCCCCTCCGTCAGCTGCAGCACGTGTGCGCGGTCCGGCACGGACACGTCGCCGCGCACCGTGTTGCCCGCCACATAGTCCCCCTGAAAGCGGCGTGCCTCCAGCTGGACAATATCCACATGTCCCTTCGCCGTAAAGTCCCCCGTACGCTCATCGTACGTCAGGTCATCGCCCTCAAATGCGACCGGCGAGGGCTGATCCGCCGCCACGGGATGGCGCAGATGCTTCTGCATCGCTGCGACATCGGCGAGCAGTTTCTCCTGCTCCGGCGTGAGGCGATTGGCGCGCTCCTCACGCCGCTGGTTTTCGATATAATCTAGGCGCTCGATCCCGGTATCCGACCCCGAGCTGTACGTCGCGTGTGCCGTCCCCGGCAAAAACGCACAGACGGCGGTCAGGGCGAGCAGAATACGGGTGGTGTGGGCTGTACTCATCGACGCGTTCTCCTGTTATTTAA
>CAUTTS010000038.1:0-22583 GCA_963541465.1 uncultured Selenomonas sp. | reverse complement strand
AATCGGACAAAAAATCTACGCCAATCTGGCATGCCTCATTTTATCAGCGATTCCTTCACGCAGAAACGCGATTCCTTAGTAATTTCGACAAAAAAGGGCGAATTACCTTTTCTAGGCGGGATTTTTGTAGTAGAATGAATAGAAACACTGATTATCAGTGGGAAAATCGTCAAAGGAGCAAGTACATGGTCGTAGAAATCATCAGCGTGGGCACGGAGCTGCTCATGGGAAATATCGTGAACACGAATGCACAGCACATCGCGCAGAAACTCGCGCACATGGGGCTGGATGCCTACTATCAGACGGTGGTCGGGGACAATCCCGAGCGCCTGCGTGCCGCACTCGATGTGGCGTATACGCGCGGAGACTGCGTCATCACCACGGGCGGTCTTGGCCCGACGAAGGACGACCTGACGAAGGAGATGCTGATCTCCTACTTCGGCTGCACGCCCGTCGAGGACGAGGAGGCGCTGCGCCGTCTGGAGGAGCGTGCGGCAAAGCGCGGCGTCCCCCTCTCGGAGAGCATGCGCAAACAGGCGACGGTTCCCTCGGGGGCGATGGTCCTGCAGAACGACCACGGCACGGCGCCCGGCGTCATCATCGAGAAGGACGGGCGCGTCTGCATCATGCTCCCCGGCCCGCCGAAGGAGATGAAGCCGATGTTTGCGGACGCGTGCCGCCTCTTTCTCGCGGGAAAGAGCGACAAGGTATTCGTCTCCATGAACATCAAGCTTTACTCCATGGCAGAGAAAGGACTGCCCGTCGGAGAATCGCCCGTCGCCGATCGCCTCGGGGCACTCGTCGATGGGGAGAACCCGACGGTGGCGACGTACGCGAAGGAGGACGGCTGTCTCGTTCGCGTGACGGCGGCGGCAAAGACGACGGAGGAGGCACGTGCGCTCCTCACGCCGACGCTCGCAGAGGTCAGAGCGGCGATTGGGGAAGAGTATATCAGATCGGTGGAAGAGGACTAAATGCAGCTGCGATTTTTTCGGCATGGACTGGGGGTGCTCCTTGCCGTTCTTCTTGTTGTGAGTATGACACAGGCATCCGCCGCAGGAAAATCGGTGGAGCGCGGTGCGGAGCGGAGCGGCGTACGCACGCCGCCTGCGGCGGCACTGCCCTCCTCCGTGCTCCTGCGCTGGGCGCCCTACAATGGGGCGGTGCGCTATGAGGTGCGCATCCTCGTGCGCACGGCGGAGGGGCGCATGGTCGAGCAGCAGAAGCTCAGCCGCGTCTATACGACGGGCGTACACATCCCCCTCACGGGGCTCCTGCCGCAGGACGATCTCTACTGGACGGTGCAGCCGCTCGGCTACGACGGCACACCGATTGCTGCGGCGTCGGCGCCGCAGCCGGTGCGCGAGGCGCTCGCCGACCCGCCTGCGCCCGTCCTCACGGCGGAGTATGACAAGATGGCATACGCGCCGCTCTACCCTGTCTACTCGTGGATCCCGCTCAGTGGGCAGACCCATCACGAGGTCGAGGTCTATCGCCGCGCGGCCGACGGGCGCGATGTCTTTCTGCATACCCTGCAGGCGGGGGAGCAGGATGTCTACGACGATGCACCGTTCACTGTGCCGGGGCACTACGTCTACCGCGTGCGCGGCGTGACGACGGCGGGCACGCCGATCTCCGACTGGTCGGCGGGCGGCACATTCGATGTCGTCCCGCACACGCCGATTGCGGCGATCGGGGACAGCATCACGCACGGCGGCGGCGCGATCACCCTGCCGCCCTCCTACACGCTCTACGACTGGGAGACATACTGCACCGTGCCCGTCAAAAACCTCGGGCACAGCGGCGACACGACGGCGGATATGCTCGCGCGGTTTGACCGCGATGTACTGCCGTTCGCGCCGCGCGTCCTCATCATCATGGGCGGTGTGAACGACTACCGCTCCGGCGTCTACGGCGCACAGACCGTGCGCAACCTCGCCGCCCTCGGGGAGAAATGCCGCGCGCACGGCATCACGCCGATCTTTCTGACGGTGACGCCGATCCGTCCCGCGTGGATGACGAAGCGCATGACGATCATGACGCCGCCCTCGGACTGGATGGATCACCGTGACTACATCAACGACTGGGTGCGTCAGCAGGAGTTCAGCGTCGATGTCTCCTCCATGCTCGCGGATGCGAACGGCGAGCTTGAGGCGGCGTACACGACGGATGGACTGCACCCCGACTACATGGGGAAAAAGCACATCGGGCAGACGGTCGACTCCTACCTGCGCAAGAATTTTGCCTATGCGGTGGGCGCGGCAGAGCGTCGCCTCCGCATTTATCGAGAGACGGGAGAATAGGGGGGCGCATGGACTGCGCCGCTTGCTTCTCTATGACGGATAAGCTACAATAGAAGAAAAGGGAAGGAGCCTCTATCATGCGACAACTGCGCCTCAGCAGTGCCGCTGTGCTGGTCGTGCTGCTCATATTCTGCGCCTATACGGGCTACAGCAGCTGGAAGGAGCATACGCCCGAGGCGGCGCTCGCACATATCGGTCATGCCGTTGCGACGGAGGATCGCGATGGCTTCGATCAGTACGTCGATACGGATGCCGTCCTCGCGGGGCTCGCGGAGGACAGCACGGAACTCCTCGCGGAGAACATCGACGCCCTGCACGCGCGCCATCCGAGCGACTGGTTCTTTCGCCATGACGCCGCCTTTATGCGGGACTACATGGCGGAGCGACGCAGGACGGACATCGCCTTTGCACGCGCCATGCTGGATCACTACTTTGACTCTGCACGCGTGCCCGTCTCGCGGACAGACGGCATGGCGCGGTGGGCGTCCGACGAGATGCGCGCCTTTGCTGCTGCCTACAGCGTGACCGTGGGAGCGGTGCGCACGGACGGCGACCGCGCCTATGCGGATGCCGTACTGCACGGCAGCGACAGCACCTACGGACGGCTCCTGCCGACGGCTGCCTTTACACTGGAGCTGGCACGCATGGCGGACGGACGATGGAAACTCGTGCGCATACGGACGGCGGCGGATGAGGACGGATTCTTCGCGCTCGTCGATGCGGCGGAGCGATACTGGGCACTTCAGGGCTGGGACTAATACGATAAGGAAGGGAATGCAGACGATGAAAAAGTACGAACTGACGAAAGAGTATTTGACCGGAATCGACATGATCGACAAAGAGCACGGAAAGCTCTTTGACCTCGCGAACGAGTGCTATGAGCTCGTGATGGATGATGCGGGCACCGACCACTACGACCGCATTGTGGAGCTCATCGACGAGCTGCGCGACTATGCGGCGACGCATTTCGCCCACGAGGAGGAGTACATGGAGCGCGTGCAGTACGAGCGCCGCTTCAGCGAGCGGTATCAGCACCTGCGCTTCATCCAGAAACTGAGCGAGGTCGATCTGGACAGTGTGGACGAGAACCAGCAGGAGTACCTGCTCGGCATCCTCGACTTCCTCGCACGCTGGCTCTATGGGCACATCAAGGTGATGGACTGCCGCATCCCGAAGGAAGAGGACGCCGCGGCAAAGTAAGACACTTTTCTCATACCAAAGGAGTAGCCGCTCAAAGCAGACGAAAGAGGGAAAATGCGCCATGAAGTATGAGTTTACGGATGACTATTTGACCGGGATTGCATCGGTCGATCAGCAGCACGCAAAGCTGTTCGATCTGACGAACGAGTGCTACGAGCTCGTGATGGAGGATGCGTCGGAGGATAAGTACGATAAGATCGTCGCGATCCTCGATGAGCTTGCCGCCTATGCCGGCACGCATTTTGCGAGCGAGGAGGCGTATGCCGAGCGCGTCGGCGACCCGCACCGTTTCAGTCACCGCGCGCTGCACCTGCGCTTTATGAAAAAGGTCGGAGAGATCGACCTTGAAAAGGTGGACGAGAACCAACAGGAGTACCTCCTGAACATCCTCGATTTCCTTGCGCGCTGGCTTTTTGACCACATCAAGGGGCGCGACTGCCATCTGCCCCACGCAGACGGCGGGAAGTGAGCGCAAAACAGAGGGAAGCACAGACAAAAAGACCGCGCAGTGAGCAGCTGTGCGGTCTTTTTGCTGTGTATTTGTAGGAGAGTATGGGAGAAGCCGTACGGTGAAGAACGGCTCCTGAGGAAGGACTGACAGGAAATCCCGCAGACGTTCCTCAAAACTGTGATGTAAGTATAGCATATAAGAGAATGAATTTCAATAGCATAGAAGAAAATTTTTTCATAAAACTTTCATCGAAATGCGTCGTAAACAGCGACAAATTGGGAAAAAAGTCTGTAGGCAAGAAATGGGAAAGATCCTATAATGTCCATAGGACAAAGGAAATGTCCAAAACACTCATAAGGAAATGAGGTGATCGTGATGTCTGTACTATCACTTGCATCCGTACTTGACGATCCTGCACGGCAGATCCCCGTTCCGCTGATTATGCGGACGGCGGCTCCGACGCTTGCGCAGGATGGGGTCAACGTCGGCAATATCCGTTCGCAGCACTTTGCGCAGCGCGAGCAGATTCGCCGGTTGGCACGTATGGGGGAAGATGCGTACGCAGTAGACATCGAGTCCTTGGCGCGCTCGCTTCACTCGCTGGAGGAGGACATCCGCAAGGAGGCGTCGCGTGAGGTATTCGGTGATGCGTATGTGGTCGAGCTGAGTGCAGGAGCACAGCAGGCGAACACGGCGGCGGGTACGTACCGCGCAGCACAGAGACAGCTAAGCTGAAAAGCAAAAACAGCGGCAGGAACGATTTGTTCCCGCCGCTGTTTTTGTATTGTGCTCCTTCCTTACCTCCGCACGCGGATCTGGTCGAGGATGAACGGATCCTTGATCTTGCCATCCTCGGCAAAGAGAATGATCTTCGACAGGATCTCCGCCGTCTTCGGATCCTCGTCGAGGAACGGGAGGAAGAGCCGCCCGCGATGCTGGCTGTGGACGGGCAGAACGTTGATCATTGCGCCCGCCTTCTGCTGGATGATGCCGCTGCCGAGGTGGACGGTGTAGTCGCCGAGCTTGCCGTGGATGTGCGCGTGCGCATCCTCAAGCCGCACGTTGTCCAGTTTGAACAGCGGCAGGTTAAACTGCACGATGGCGCGGCGCATCTCGACGGTCGAGTGGCTCGCCTCGGGATCGACGCCGCCGACGTGTGCGACGGAGACGACGAGATCGACGTCGCGCATGACCTCGCTGAAGATGAGATCAGGGACATCGTCGATCGGCAGCCGCTGGAAGGTTTTACGGTCGAAGAACTCGACCCACTCCAGTGTCGGCGCCTCGATGTCGGCGGGCGAGTACCAGTCGGCGAGTGCGTAGATGCGCGCGATGATGTTCGCCTTGTAGTAGATGCGCTGCAGTCCCTCACTGCCGTCGATGACCCAGCGGCGCGTCTTGAGCAGGGCGACGGTCTTTGCGGGCTGCACCTGATGCCCCGCGTAGCGATGGCTCGACTCCTTGCCGTGCTCGTCCGCCGTCTTGATGTAGAGCTCGCGGAACACCTGCTTGAACGGCTGACGGATCTCCTTTTCAAAAAGATATTTCTGGTAGTCCGCCCATGTGCCGCTCTCATAGAGATCGAGCGCGTGGGCGATCTTTACCTCCGCGTCCTCTGCGAGCTCCGTGCGCGTGCCGTCCGCAGCGACGAGCGCACCGTCCGCATAGAAGCCGAACGCCGTGCCCGACTGGAACACGAGCGGCTTCAGCAGCGGTGCGATGACGGGGTTGTACGTCATGACATTTGCGATCTCGCGTGCGAGGAGCGGCGTGCCGTCCTCCATCATCTCCTCGAGCATCTTCTTTGCGCGGCGGTACTGCTCCTTTAGATTCTTCTCCGCATCCTTTAGCTCGAGCACGTAGGCGTTCTTCTTCAGCTTCGCGGGGACGGCCTTCAGCGGCTTCCCGCCCTTCGTGCAGACGAGCGACACCGCGCCGTCCGCTGTGACGGAGAGGGAGAGTGCGACATCCTCGACCTCCTTCGGGGTGAAATGATCGGCGTGTGCCTTGATGAGCTCCGTCTCCGCCGTCCACACGAGGCGCGTCACATCGTCAAATCCACAGGCGCGCGCGAGGTTCGAGAGGGCGATCTCCACCGCCTTTTCCTCACTCGCGCGGCGCTGCGCCCCGAACTGCTTGCTTTCCTTGAGGAAGTTTTGCAGGAACACATAGCGTGCGAGCATATCCTTTTCTCGTGCGCGTTTCAGCGGGATCAGGCCGCAGCACATGACGAGATCTTTGTTGCGCTTTGCCGCGATTTCCTTCTCCACATCGGCGAGTTTTAGTTCACCGCGTACGGCATCGGCAAATTTGCGTGCGCGCGCGTGCTTTGCGCCGTTCGAGATGTACTTTGCCGCGTCGTAGAGACTCTCGAAATGCGCCTTGCCAAGCTCCTTGTACGCCGCCTTGAACCAGCCGATGTCGAACGCGCCCTCCTTCAGATCCTCGATCGGGATGGGCGTGTATTTCGCGATCATGCTCGCGCGCTCCTTCGGGATGTCGCTCATGTGCGCTTGGAAGTAGTAGCAGCCGCTCGCCATGCCGCGCCAGCCGAGGTATGCCTCGATGAGCGGGATCCACTGCGGCGCGTACATCGCCGCCTCGACGAGGCGCTGCTGGGCGATGCCCGCGTCCTTCAGCGCCGCCTTTAGGTCGGCGGCCGTCTCGCCCGCGTGCGGGTGGCTGACCTTCAGCAGGTGGCTCAGCGTCGATGCCTTTGCCTCGTCCGAGCCCGCGTACCAGCTGCCGCGGTCGAGCTTCAGCGCACCGAGCGCCTGCAGGATGCGCACGAAGAGCTGGATGCCCTCGACGCGCTCGATGCTGTCCACGGCGGCGGAGTGGAGCGCGGGCGTATCGCCGCGCCGCAGCTCTGCCGTGACGATGCTGTCGATGACGCGCTGTCCCTCCTCGTTGATAAAGGAAAGCACATCCTCCGTCTGTGCGCCGCGGCACTCGGGGTCATTGCGGTCGGGGAGCGCACCGCTCCGATAGCGCTCGAGCACGCGGACGCGGTTCTGTTCGACCTTTTTCTGATTGCGGCGTGCGTCCTCATCCATATCCTCCGCCTGCATGCCGAGGATCATGCGGAAAAACCCGTCCGCCTTCTCCATGCCGAGGAGGTGCGCCTTCGCATGCTCGATGATGCCCGTCAGGCCGCCCTCGGGTTCCCTGCCCGTGCGTAGGAGGACATCCTCGATCCGCTCCGCGAGCCGCAGGCGCAGGGCGTAGGACTGTGCGAACTCCGCATCGTCCGCGTAGAGTCGCGTCCCGTGCAGGGCGGACTGCATCAGTGCATTGTGGTGCGTGATCTGATACGTACTCGAACTCCAACGCCCCTTTCGCTCCACGAGGTAGAGCGTTTCATCATAGCACTCATAGGCGCGGCGCATCAGCAGCAGCCCTGCGGCAAAGACGAAGGGGCGGCTCTCCTCTGCGTGCGTCTCATAGAGTACGCGAATGACATTCTTCCCCCTCTGCCGTCCCCTGTAGCCCTCGGCGAAGTAATTCAGCTTCTTGGCGGCAAGGGCGGCGGGGAACGCCGTCCAGTCCCGCCCCGTGATGCGCGTCAGCCCCTCCGTAAAGAGGGCATCCTCCGCCTTGACCATGAGGACGGCGATGGCGAGCTGATAGAGCACGCGGAAGTCTTTGATCTCCTTTCGGTAGAACTCCTCCCAGACCTCCGGGAGCGGATAGTATTTGATATTGTCGGGCGCGCCCGTCGTGCGCTCGGTATCCGCACGCTCGTAAAAGCCCGAGGCCAGCGTCGTCTCCTCCCTGCCGTTCCAGCGGCTCTTGTACTCATAGTCCTCATGTGCCGTGTAGAGCGCGTCGAGTTTTTCGACGATCGAGAGCAGCTCCTCGTCCGTGCACGGGAAAATATCCTCTAGCGTGACAGTATTCACGACGTGCACGGTGTTCGTCGCCGCATCAAAGCCCGCCGCGACCGCCGCGTCCGCTGTGTCATGGAGGTCAATGGTGAAGTCGGGCACGTATGCCGCATCGAACAGTGCATCCTCCGCCTCTGCCGCCGCGCCCGTGCGTGCGAGCTCGTCGATCAGCACCTGCTCGTCCGACGTCGGCTTCTTGATCGTCTGCGCCAGAGCGAGCAGCTCCTCCTGCGGGATGCGTCCGTCCGCCTTGCAGCGCAGGAGGAGGTCGAGCGCGCCGAGCCGCTTGTTCACGTCACGCTGCGTGAGAAGGCCTGCCATCGTCGTGCGGAGCTGCGCGTCGGGCTGTGCGTAGAGGAGATCGAGCACCGTGCGGCGTACATTCGCCGTCTTGAGACGCAGCAGGGCGGCGATGTCGCCCTCGTGGCGCGTGACGAAGTCTCCGCCCATGAGATCCTTTGCCGTCTCAGGCGCCGTGCGGAGCGTGTCGGTGACCTCCGTATCGGGCAGTGCCGCCGTTGGGTTCTCGCGGATGATCCGCGCCGCTGTCTCGGGAGCGAGGCGCAGGAGATCGATGAGTGCCTGCTCCTGCACGGGGCTCAGCGGTGCCTTGAGGAGGAGCGGCGCAACGCGCTGCCCGGCGTGGCAGACCGAGAGGACGGGCGCAACGCGGTCGGTCAGCGCACCGTCCGCACAGAGGGCAGCGAGCACCATCGTGCGTGCCAGATCCTCGCGGCGCAGGGTCGCTCCGTACCACGGGAAGATGCACCCCTCGTACTCCTTCTCGTTCTGCTTCATCTGGGCGCGGGCGCGCTCACAGAGATCAAAGAAGCGCGTGGCTTCCTCTGCGTCCACGAAATACTCCTGCGGGTCAAATTTCGCGACGAAGTCGTCGAGCTCCCGCAGAATGTAGAAACTGTCCACGACAAAGGGGAGATAGCAGGCGATCTTCTTCATATCCTCTGCACTGAGCTCCGCGTCCGTGATGCCGAGGAGGACGCGCTTGGCGACGTTTCGCTCGGCCGCGCCGTCCTGCAGGGCGTGCAGGAAGTACGAGACGAGGAGGACGGAGTGCGGACGCCCCTCCCCAATGATCTCCTCCATGGCGGCGATGAGATCCTTTACATCGTGCAGCCCCTTGCTCCACAGCCCGACCATCGCCTCGACATTGTCCGCGCTGTGGACGAAGGCATCTCCCTCCGCGGGATCGCGCAGCACGCGCATGATGAGCGCGAGGAGCTTCTTGTCCACGCGCTCGCTGTCCGTACCGATGCCGATGGTCGTCGCGATGGCGCGGCGCACGGACGAGAAACGGATGAGATTATGCTCCTCGATCAGCCCCATGATGTAGACGAAGTGCTCCTGCCGCCCGCAGTCCATCGTCTCGCAGATCGCCTGCCGCAGCCCCTCCTGCAGTTTTCCCGCGAGGAGGAGCTTGCCGACGAGTTCCACGAGCTCCGTACTCTGTGCCTTGAAGATGGCGCGGAACACATCGTAGGTGAGGATCTTCGTGTTGTTCTCGCTGAGCAGCATATCGCGGATGGTGGAGAGGACTTCCTCATCGCCGCGATCAATCCACACAGCGACCTGCTCGGGCGCGAGGAAGCTGCTGCCGTACTTTTCCACATCGTAGGCGCCGCGCAGAATCTGCGGCACGGTCAGTCCGGAGAAACGCTGGCGAATCAGCCGTTCCACCAGCGTCCAGATGCGCCCGACGTGCTGATGATAGTCGCGTGAGCGGACGAGACGGCGCGTATAGCGGTTCGTGTAGGGATAGTCGGCGAGATTGTGCGCGATAGCGACGAGATCCTTCCGCAGCGCCTCGCCCATCATGAGGTCAAAGGCGGGGTAGAGCGCGGGCGGCAGGACATCATCGTCCACCGTGCAGACCACGTCCTTCTTGTTGCGGCGGAAATTCGTCACAACGACATCCCAGTCATAGTCGGGCTCGCCCTTTTTGTCCGTGCGGAAAAAGAGAAAATTCAGCAGTTTTTGGCTCTGCTCATTCAGCGCGGGCATCGCTGCCTTTAGCTCCGCCAGAAGGGCGGCCATGTCCTCATCGCCCAGATACCAGTTGATCATCGTATTCCTCCAGTTAGTATATGCTAGCATGATGCAGCGCTCCAAAGCGAACCTTAGTGAAGCAAGTGAGAAAAGTGCGCGTTCTGCCCCCTGCGGACTTCTTTCGTTCAAGCGAAGCGCGTTTAAGAAGTCCACAGGTATTTAGGCAGATAAGCGCACGATCACTTGCGCAACGAGGTGTTCGCGTGGAGCGCTGCATCATCGTATCAGATGAGCGCATAACATCCTCCCTCACCACATACGTCCCGCGAGCATCGTCAGGCGCACAAACGTGATCTCATCGTTCTCCTTCAGCGTGACGGGCGTATCGCACGTCTCACCGAGCTCCTCCCCATTCACGAAAATGCGGTAGATGCCGTCCTCGAACGACTGCCGTGCATTCTCAATCGCCGCCGCCACACTCTGCACCTGCCCGCGATAGTCCACGCCAAAGCCGACCTTGCCGACCGTGCTCGCATCCGCGATCTCCGCGCTCGTCAGATAGCGGAGCGCCGTCTCGCCCATCTCCACACGCGCGTTGAACCGCGTGACCTCCGCCGTCACAAACGCATCGATCAGCTCGCCGATATCGTGCACCGCACCGATCTCGTACGGGCGCGTCTCGATGGCATTCCTGCGCTTGCCAATGCGCTTTACATTCACCTGTACCTGCATAACCCTGCCTTTCGTATCGAAAAGACACAATAACTTATCTTAAGGAAGCACTGATAAATTCGGTACAACCATCTTGACGCATCTTTTTTGCCCGCACTTCGGCGGAAAATCCTCCACAGAGCACCACTCTGCGTCCGGTTTTCCACCTCGTTCGGACGAAAAAATCTACGCCAATCTGGCAGACCTCATTTTATCAGTGTTTCCTTATATTATAGTATAGTTGAAGGATTCATACAATAAGAAGGACATTTGTTTTCAATGCCTTATAGCGGATGATGTATACCATCAATAAAAATTGATTTTGGATTAAGGGGGGGTGATTTTTACGATAATATTGTTAGAAGAAAAGAAAGGAAGGATTGATATGGCGTATTTGAGGGTACATGGAACAGAGGATGCGGCACACGTCCATTCATCCGTTGCCAAACCGTCGAAAAAGACAGATGATGGCGGGAGTTTTGCCGTAATGCTCAGCGACGTGCTGTCGACATCTGATCCTGACGCAAAGCGGAACTCGGTGGAGAATATATGCAACTGGACGGCTCATCCTGATCGGTATCCCGAACCGGATGATGAGGCACTCATTGCGGCGCTCTATAACGACAATCTGCGTGATTATTCCACAATGACGAAGCCGCGTATCGGCGGGCGCCTTGTGGTCTGTCAGAAGAATCCTGACGGCTCGCTCTTTTACTATCCGCCGCGTGATGCATCATTCGAGGAAAAGCGTGCGTTCGTCGACGCGATGAAGGGACTCTCACGCGAAGAACGCTATCAGGTGAACAATCTCATCTCCGATATGTTCGGCTTCTCCCCCTTCCATCCGTTCCTGCGCCGTCAGTCGCAGCGAACAGCGGGAGCTGTGCAGTCGAGTACACTGTTTGATCTTCTGCGCGATGAGGTGATTAAGGATCTTAAGCAGATGCATGTGGATGACCCCAATCGCCCATGGCGCGAACAGGAGGCGGCGGTACTGGACAAGATTTTTGAACGCAGGGAAGCCGCAAAGCACGCGGCAAAATTTTAGTGAAACGATCCACGGGAGTACTGCATGAGGCTGAGGCCTTCGTGCGGTGCTCTTTTTTTATGAGCGGAAGATTTTTAGTATGATCATGCAGCAATAATGAGAATCTCACGCAGGATGCGTCATATATGAATTGAGAATACCATTCGATTGTGGAATTTGCCTAAAACTGTGATATAACTCACATTCTGGAGATAAGGATTATAGTAACATAAAAGAACCTATGTAATGTGTTTTTTCTGTGTAAAGGAAGCACTGATAAATTCAGAACCGCCATCTTAGGGTCTGTTTTATCAGCGATTCCTAAACAGAACAGCGGAGGGGTGAAGGCGTGAGCAGTATCTTTCAAAAATTCAAGTATCTGATTCCTACGTCGACTTCTGCGGATGGTCATCAGGAGACGCGCGAGGGCGGGCGTACATGGGAAAACATGTACCGCGATCGCTGGTCATTTGACAAGACCGTACGCACGACGCATGGAGTCAACTGCACGGGCTCGTGCAGCTGGAACGTCCACGTCAAAAACGGGATCGTGGCGTGGGAGAATCAGGCGACCGACTATCCGGAGACAGCGCCCGATATGCCGGACTTTGAGCCGCGCGGCTGTCCGCGTGGGTCGACGTTCTCGTGGTATCTCTACAGTCCGCACCGCGTGAAGTTCCCGTACCTGCGCGGGGAGCTCGCGGCGCTCTGGCGTGAGGCGCGCGCGTCGCACGCGAACGCATACGAGGCGTGGAAGAGCATCGCCTCGGATCCCGTGAAGCAGAAAAAGTACAAAGAAGCCCGCGGCATGGGCGGCTTTGTGCGCTCCAACTGGGAGGAGGTCAGCGAGCTGATCGCCGCCTCCGTGCTCTACACGGCGTACACCTACGGCTCCGACCGCATCTTCGGCTTCTCCGTTATCCCGGCGATGTCGATGCTGAGCTATGCGGCGGGCATCCGTTTCGTCCAGCTGATGGGCGGCGTAGGGCTCTCGTTCTACGACTGGTACGCCGATCTCCCGCCTGCGAGCCCGCAGATCTGGGGCGAGCAGACGGACGTGCCCGAGTCGAGCGACTGGTACAACGCGGGCTATCTCATCACATGGGGCTCGAACGTGCCGCTGACGCGTACGCCGGACGCACACTTTATGTCCGAGGTGCGCTACAAGGGGACGAAGGTCGTCTCCATCGCGCCCGACTACGCCGAGTCGTCGATGTTCGCGGACACGTGGATCTCGCTCAAGGTCGGCAGCGACTCTGCCCTCGCCATGGCGATGGGACACGTCATCCTGAAGGAGTACTACGTCGACAAGACCGTCCCGTTCTTCCTCGAGTACACGCGGAAATATACGGACTTCCCGTTCCTCGTGCGCGTCGAAAAACGCGCGGACGGCACGTATATCCCGGGGCGCATGCTCTCCTCGCGCGACATGGGACGCGACGAGAAGCATGCAGACTTCCGCTACTACGTCGTGGACGATACAACGGGCGAGATCGTTATCCCGAACGGCACACTTGCCGAGCGCTGGAGCGATCAGGAGAAATGGAACATCCGCGAGGAGAACCGCGACACGGGTGCGGAGATCTGCCCGCGTCTCTCCGTCTGGGACGACAAGACCGGGACGGTGGAGGTCGAGCTGCCGTACTTCGGCAACGACCGCGAGAAGCGCACGCTGACGCGCGCGCTCCCCGTGCGCAGCATCCAGACCGCAGACGGTGAGGTGCTCGTCACGACGGTCTACGATCTGACGCTTGCGAACTACGCGATTGACCGCGGCATCGGCGGCGAGAGCGCGGGCTCCTACGAGGACGACACGCCCTATACGCCCGTATGGCAGGAGAAGTACACTGGGATAGCGCCCGAGCTCGTCATCAAAACGGCGCGCGAGATCGCAGACAACGCGATCAAGACGAACGGGCGCACGATGATCATCATGGGCGGCGGCATCAACCACTGGTTCCACGCCGACATCGTCTACCGCACGATCATCAACCTCCTGCTCTTTACGGGCTGCGAGGGCCGCAACGGCGGCGGCTGGGCGCACTACGTCGGGCAAGAGAAGCTCCGTCCGAACGAGGGCTGGGCGCGCGTCATGTCGGGCTCCGATTGGCAGGCTCCGCCGAAGATGCTGAACTCCACATCGTTCTACTATTTCGCGACCGATCAGTGGCGCAGCGACGAGATCCAGACGGATGCGCTCGCGGCGGCAAACGAGACGGCGCGCTATACACATCCGGCGGACTACGCCCTGCTTGCGGCACGTCTTGGCTGGGCACCCGCCTATCCGACGTTTAACCGCGGCTCGAACCAGATCGCCGCAGACGCAAAAGCGGCGGGCTACGAGGGTGCGGACGGCATCAAGCAGTATGTTGTGAAGAGCCTGAAGGACGGTAAGCTCGACTTTGCATGGGCGGACCCCGATGCACCTCAGAACTTCCCGCGCAACCTCTTTGTCTGGCGCTGCAACCTCCTCGGCTCGTCCGCGAAGGGCAACGACTACTTCCTGAAATATCTCCTCGGCACGGAGAACAGCATCTTCCAAGAGGAGGATGCCGCCGTCCGTCCGCAGGAGGTCAAGTGGCGTGAGAAGGCGGAGCTCGAAAAGCCGGGCGGCGCGCTCGACGGCAAGCTCGACCTCCTCGTCGCGCTCGATTTCCGCATGGCAGGCAACGCGCTCTACTCCGACGTCGTTCTGCCGACGGCGACGTGGTACGAGAAGACCGACCTTTCCTCGACGGATATGCATCCATTTGTCCATCCGTTCCAGCCGGCGGTCGATCCGCTCTGGGAGTCGCGGACGGACTGGGATATCTATCGCACGCTCGCGCAGGCGGTCTCCGCCGTCGCAAAGGATGCGGGTCTCACGCCGTACACGAACATCGCTGCGACCCCGCTCGGGCACGACAGCGAGGCAGAGCTCGCACAGCCGGACGGCGTTGTGCGCGACTGGAAAAAGGGCGAGTGCGAGCCGATTCCCGGAAAGACGATGCCGAACATCGCCGCGAACACGATCGACTATACGAAACTCTATGAGAAGTGGATCGCACTCGGCCCGAATGCGGGCGGAAAGACGGCGAGCCACGGCAATACGTGGGACTCAGCAGAGGACTACGAGGAGATCCGCCGGCGCAACGGCATCATCGACAACAAGGACTATGTGTCCTACGGCTGCCCCTCGATCTACGAGGCACGGCAGGCGATCGACGCGGTGCTCGGCATGTCGCCGACGACCTGCGGCAGGACGGCCGTCCGTGCATGGGCGGCGGTCGAAAAGCGCACGGGACTCTCGAACCTCACAAAGCTCGCGAAGGATCGCGAGGACGAGCGCTTTACCTACGATCAGGTCATCGCGCAGCCGCGTGAGACGATCACCGCGCCGACCTTCACGGGCAGCAATCAGAACCGCCGCTACACGCCCTTTACGAACAACGTGGAGGAGCTGATTCCGTTCCGCACGCTGACGGGACGCCAGCATTTCTACATGGATCATGAGGTCATGCGTGAGTTCGGCGAGGCACAGGCGGTCTACCGCCCGATCCTCGATTTCCGTCCGATGAACAAGTCGCTGAACGGCCCGCAGAAGGAGATCACGCTGAAGTATCTCACGCCGCACAACAAGTGGAGTACGCACAGCATGTACTTCGATGCGCAGCAGATGCTCACGATGTTCCGCGGCGGACAGAGCGTCTGGATGAGCGAGAAGGATGCGGCCGAGATCGGCGTAAAGGACAACGACTGGATCGAGCTCTACAACCGCAACGGTGTCGTCGCCTCGCGCGTTGTCGTTTCGCCGCGCATCCCGCAGGGGGCAGTCTTTATGCACCACGCACAGGATCGCCACATCAACGTGCCGGGCTCGAAGCTCTCCGGAACGCGCGCGGGGACGCACAACACCCCGACGCACATTCACATGAAGCCCACCCACCTCATCGGCGGTTACGGGCAGCTCAGCTATGGATTTAACTACTACGGCCCGACGGGCAACCAGCGCGACTCGTATGTCGTCGTGCGGCGCATGGAGGAGGTAGATTGGCTTGAAGATTAAAGCACAGATCGCGATGGTCATGAATCTCGACAAGTGCATTGGCTGTCATACGTGCTCCATCCTGTGCAAGAACGTCTGGATGAATCGGCGCGGCGCGGAGTATATGTATTTCAACAACGTCGAGACAAAACCCGGCATCGGCTACCCGAAGCAGTGGGAGAATCAGGAAAAATGGAAGGGCGGCTGGGAGCTGAAGGACGGCGCGCTGAGCCTCAAGACCGGCGGCAAGATATCGCGCCTGGCGAAGCTCTTTTACCATCCCCAGCAGCCCGAGATGGACGACTACTATGAGCCGTGGACGTACGACTATGAGACGCTGATCCACACGAAGCGGCGCAACCACCAGCCTGTGGCGCGTCCGCGCTCGCTGATTACGCAAAAGCGCATGGAGATCAAGTGGGGCCCGAACTGGGAGGACGACCTCGCCGATGGACAGTCTGCACGCAAGGACTATAACCTCGGCAAGATCGGACAGGAGATCACGCTCGAGTTCCACGACATCTTCATGAAGCATCTGCCGCGTCTCTGCAACCACTGCCTCAACCCCGCCTGCGTCGCGGCGTGCCCCTCCGGCGCGATCTACAAGCGCGACGAGGACGGCGTGGTGCTGATCTCGCAGGACGGCTGCCGCGGCTGGCGTCACTGCGTCCCCGCGTGCCCGTACAAGAAGATCTACTACAACTGGGAGACGAACAAGGCGGAGAAGTGCGTATTCTGCTTCCCGCGCCTTGAGAACGGGCTGCCGACCGTCTGCAGCGACGGCTGCGTCGGACGCATGCGCTATCTTGGCGTGCTGCTCTACGATGCGGACAAGGTGAAGGCGGCGGCATCGACCCCCGACCCGAAGGATATCTACAAGGCATACCTCGATGCGCTCTGCGACCCGAACGACCCCGCGACGGTGAAGGCGGCGCAGGAGGCGGGCATCCCTGACCGCTGGATCCGCGCGGCACAGAACTCGCCATCGTATCGGCTCATCGCCGAATGGCAGCTCGCGTTCCCGCTCCATCCGGAGTACCGCACGCTGCCGAACGTATGGTACGTCCCGCCCCTCAGCCCGATTGCACGGCGCGCCGAGGAGAAGGTATTCTTCCCCGGCGCAGCGGAGATGCGCATCCCCGTCGCCTACCTCGCCCAGCTCCTGACGGCGGGCGACACGGCAGCGATCGAGCGCGTCCTCGGCGTGCTGCTTGAGTTGCGCACCTACATGCGTACCAAGCAGACGGGCGAGCCGCTGCCCGCGGGGCTCACACACGATGCGGAGACCTACGAGGCGATGTATCGTCTGCTCGGCATCGCAAAGCGCCGCGATCGGTTCAACATTCCCGCAGGTGTGCAGGACGTATCGCAGGATAAACTGCGCGAGCTGCAGGGGTCGGTCGGCTATGCCTGTCCCGGGGGGTGCTGATGATGGAGACAAACAGCATTCAAAAGGAGCTGCTCCTCACCTCCTATCTCTTCGAGTACCCCTCCAAGGAATGGTGGGGAGATGTGAAGGAGTGCGCCGCCGAGGCGCATACCGTCGCGCGCCCGCAGTCGCGCGAGGTGCTTGAGGAGTTCTTTGACTACGTGGAGGAAAGCGACCCGAAGGAGTACGAGGACGCATACGTGCGCGCCTTCGACTTCTCGCAGAACACGAACCTCTACCTCACGACGCACAACCGCACCGATTTCGGCAAGCAGTCCGAGGAGATGCTCGCGTACAAGCAGCTCTTCCTCGATGCGGGCTATGACCTCGACCATGAGCTGCCCGACTACCTGCCCGCGATCCTTGAGCTCGCGGCGGCCGTGCCCGAGGAGCGTGCGGCGCACATTCTCGGCACGGTGCGCCCGAAACTGGAGCTCCTGCGTGACCGTCTGATCGAGGCGAAGCTGCCCTACGCGTTTCTGCTCGATGTCGTCCTCACAGGGGCGGCGCATCTGGAAGGGAGGACGGCATCATGAAACAGTTTGTCTGGGGCGCACTCCCCTACATTGCATTCACGTTCCTCATCGTGGGGACGATCGTGCGCTACACCGTCTTTGAGCGGAACTGGACGACGAAGTCCAGCCAGTTCCTCACGAAGGGGAACCTCCCGCTCGCAGGTCCCATGTTCCACCTCGGCCTTGTCATGGCACTCGGCGGGCACATCATCGGTGTGCTCATCCCGAAGGCGGCGACGGAGGCGGTGGGCATCAACGAGCACCTCTATCACATGATCGCGCTCGGCGGCGGTACGCCCGCGGGGATACTCTTCTTCCTCGGCTTCATCCTCCTGCTCGGCCGCCGTTTTGGCACCGACCGCATGGCGGTGAACACGTCGCCGATGGATCGCTTCCTCTACTTCTTCCTCTTCCTTGCCATCTTCACGGGCTGTGCGGCGACGGGCCTCAACGCCTTGGAGGGCGGGTTTGACTACCGCGAGACCATCGCGCCGTGGTTCCGCTCCGTCCTTATGCTCAGCCCCGATATCTCCTACATGGAGAACGTGCCGCTCATGTTCCGCCTGCACATGCTCGCGTGGATGTCGGTCGCGATACTCTTCCCGTTCACGCGCCTCGTGCACTGCCTCAGTGCACCGCTGGAGTACCTCTGGCGCAGCCCGATCATCTATCGGAAAAAGTAAGCGGGATTATCGCAGTATATCTGAAAGCCTCTGCATCATCGGATGCGGGGGCTTTTTTTAGGGAGCGCGGCCACATGGGGGAGACGTTTTCCTCCGAACGAGGTGGAAAATTGGACGCAGAGCACCACAAGCCGAATGTATCCATACGTCCTTTATTGTCGTTTGTGCGCAAATTATGGTATAATGGCAGAACGGAGGGATGTCAATGCGCGTAGTGTTTTATGAGACGGCAGATGGCACCTGCCCCGTTGCGGATTTCTTAGATGCTCTCGATGCGAAGATGTACGCGAAGGTCGCACGGTCGATCCGATTGCTCGAGTGCATGGGAAATGAACTCCGCGCCCCACACTCAAAGGAGCTCGCAGACGGCATCATGGAGCTGCGCATCACCTTCGGCGGAAATATCACACGCGTGCTGTATTTTTTCGTTGTCGGCAATACGGCGGTTTTGACGAATGCCTTTGTGAAAAAGACACAGCGTACGCCGCCGCAGGAGATTGTGCGGGCACAGATGTATCGGGATGACTACCAAAGGAGACATGCACGATGAGAACCTTTGCAGACTATCATAGAGAAAAGATGAAAGATCCCGCGTATAAAAAAGAATACGATGCACTTGAGGAATGGTTTCAAGAAGAACTGGCGGCGCAGAGCCGTTCGGAAACGACGCCCCCTGTGATGCAGCAGACCTCACAGACGCACACGCAGCATGCGCTCGCATAATAGGGTGCATGGAGATATTTCGCTTGTTGACCAAAAGCATAGAAGCCAATATAATAGAGGGACACGTATAGAGAGGAAAGGGTGGAATGTGCGATGGGAGAGCCAAATGCTGATGAGCTGATCCGCACGACGCTGGATCGGCGGACGGAGGAGCTGCGTGCGACGCTCGCAGCCGATCTTGAGACTGCGTGGAAGCACGGCGTGGAGGCCGGCAAGGCGGAGGGCTTCGCCGAGGGCGAGTTCCGCGGACGCAAGCAGGGCGTCATCCGCGTGGCGATGAACTGCCTGCGTGCGGGGCTTGATACGGCGGTCGTCGCCAAGGCGGCGGAGCTGCCCGAGCCGATCATCAAAAAGCTCGCGCAGGACAACGGCATCGAGATCGCGTAAGAGATGCGCGGCGGATGCCTGAGGAAACACCGATGCATTTGATGCGGCGGTTCGCCGCATCTTTTTTGCGTATGACAAGAGCATAGCGCGCAGCAATGGAGCTGCTGCAGGGAACAAAACAGGCCGTGCAGCAACCATTTTACTTGCAGCTGACAGAAAGCGAAGGAGATAATTTTTGATTTGGAACCAGCTAAAATTTTTCTTTGACTTACGTGGTGATATTGCTTCGACACAGGAAATTACGAAGCGGGTCAACGCTGGTATCCGATTTCGGGGGACGAATCTCAGCGTTTTGATACTGGCGATCTTTATTGCCTCCATCGGTCTCAATATGAATAGTACGGCGGTCATTATCGGAGCGATGCTGATCTCGCCGTTGATGGGGCCGATCCTTGGGATTGGCTATGGGCTTGCCCGTTATGACAGCACGTATATACGTTCCAGTGCAGGTAATCTATTCGCCCAAGTGCTTATTTCAGTTGCTGCATCGACGCTTTATTTTTCCCTCACGCCGATTGATGCCCCCTCTTCGGAGCTGCTTGCACGGACATCGCCGACCATCTGGGATGTTTTAATCGCTGTCTTTGGCGGGCTGGCAGGCATCATCGGGATAACACGCAAGGAGGGCGGAAATGTTATTCCGGGGGTTGCGATTGCAACGGCTCTGATGCCTCCGCTCTGCACCGCAGGATATGGGATTGCTGCGGGAGTAGCGGCGTACGCTGTTGGGGCACTCTATCTGTTCTTCATCAATAGCTTCTTTATCTGTCTGACTGCATTTGTTGTCCTGAAACTCATTGACATCCCATCGAAGATTGAGCGGGACTCCGTAGAATTTTCAAGACAAAAAAGATATCTGATGGCCTTAGCCATCCTTGTCACGCTGCCCAGCTGTTTCGCGGCGTATCAGAGCGTGCAGGAAAATCTGGAGAACGAGCAGGCGAAAATATTTTTTGAGGAGAATTTCAAAACACCTCCGCACATTGCCATCTCCTATACCTTGGATAACGAGAAGAAAACGCTGACGGTTTTTACAATCTCTAGAATATCGAAGGATGATCTTGTGGAATTGACGGAGAAATTGCATCAAAAGACACAGCTCAAACCGTTTCACCTAGAAATCTTTTCTTCGGAAGACCGTGAAGAAATGGAGGCGATGATCGATCAGAGACTCAGTGAGACAGGAAAAAGTGCTATTCCCTCTGTTCAGGAGCAGCAGACCGTGACCGCACTCAAATCTGCCCGCGAGGAAGGGGAGAAGCAAGGAATGTACATATTGGACTGGAATCGTGAGGCGCGCATCGTTTTCCCGGAGATCTCCCGCATCGCCGTCGGGAGTGTACGTGAACCTGCCGGAACAGGAGGGGATACATCGACAGCTCTGAAGGAAAACCAGATTGCGTTTATCTATCTTAACGCCGATATGGACGAAGCGTCGCGCCATCGCCTGACCGAATGGATTTCGGACAAAGCAAAACACAGTGTAGATGTACACTTCCTTCCTGAGACACTGTCTGCAGCGGGGGAAAAGGGGCTATAGCTTTAATCAAAGCAATTGCCAAGAGCGAGTCCGGTGTCATGTATGCGTTTATGCCGCATCTTTTTGTATGCGTCGATTTGGTCGTCGCATGGATAAATAAGCACGGTGAGGGAAGTATTTTCCTGTGATATGGGAAAGGAGCACAGTATGGCATTTCCGGAGGATTTCCTCTGGGGCGGGGCGGTCGCCGCAAATCAGTGCGAGGGCGCATACCATGCGGACGGCAAGGGACTCGACATTCAGGACATCATGCCGCATGGCATCATGGGGGCGCCGACGGCAGCACCGACCGCGGACAATCTGAAGCTCACGGCGATCGACTTTTACCATCGGTATCGGGAGGACATCGCTCTCTTTGCCGAGATGGGGTTCAAGGTGTTCCGCACGTCGATTGCGTGGAGCCGTATCTATCCGAACGGGGACGATGCGGAGCCGAACGAGGCGGGACTGCAGTTCTACGACGATCTCTTTGACGAGTGCCTGCGACATGGCATCGAGCCGCTCGTCACGATCTCGCACTACGAGACGCCGCTCCACCTTGCGAAAACATACAACGGCTGGATGAGTCACGACCTCATCGGCTTCTACGAGCGGTACGTGCGCACGATCTTTACGCGCTATCGGGAGAAGGTAAAATACTGGCTGACGTTCAACGAGATCAACTCCGTGCTGCATGAGCCGCTGCTCTCGGGCGGCATCATGACGCCGAAGGAGGGGCTGTCGCTGTCGGAGCTCTATCAGGCGTGCCATCATGAGTTCGTCGCTTCGGCACTTGCGACGAAGATCGGACACGAGATCATCCCGGACGCCAAGATCGGCTGCATGATCCTCGCGATGCCGACGTATCCGCTGACCCCCGCGCCCGACGACATGATCGCCGTCATGCAGGCAGAGCATTTCAACGACTTCTTCGGCGATATGCACGTACGCGGTGTGTACCCCGGCTATATGAAGCGGTACTTCCGCGAGAACGGCATTGAGATCAAAGCGACGGAGGAGGAGTTAAACCTCTTGCGGGAGCATACGGTGGACTTCGTTTCGTTCAGCTACTACGTCAGCATCTGCGAGGGCGCAGGCGGCACAGCGGGCGGCGGCAACATCCTCGGCGGGAAGAAGAACCCGTATCTGAAGGCGAGCGAATGGGGCTGGCAGATCGACCCGCAGGGGCTGCGGCTTGTACTGAACCGCTTCTATGACCGCTGGCAGAAGCCGCTCTTCATCGTGGAGAACGGGCTGGGGGCAAAGGACGTGCTCGTCGCGGACGGCGCGGGCGGCATGACGGTGGAGGACGACTACCGCATCGACTATCTGAACGATCATCTCGTGCAGGTGGAGGAGGCCATCGCTGACGGCGTGCCCGTCATGGGCTATACGACGTGGGGCTGCATCGACCTCGTGAGCGCATCGACCGCGCAGATGAGCAAGCGCTACGGCTTCATCTACGTCGACCGAAATGACGACGGGACGGGGACGCTTGCGCGGTACCGCAAGAAATCGTTCCACTGGTATAGGAACGTGATCGCGACCAATGGATCCTGTTTACAGCGCACGACGGAATGAGATGTGGGCTCCCTTGCCCGAGACACACGCGCAGCGCACACTGTTTTGTGAAAAACATTACACAACACGTGCAAGCGGGACATAAAGCCTGCAAATAAAAAGTCAAGCCCCTAGACGAAAAAAGATGAGGAGTTGCGGC
>CAUTTS010000037.1:0-22600 GCA_963541465.1 uncultured Selenomonas sp. | reverse complement strand
ATCATTGCCAAGCATTCAATCTTTCTCATAGGACATTCTCCCCTCACGGATACCAGGCGGTATCCCCACCATGTATGCAATGGCTGATCGACAAAGTCTACGGTGCACTTGTTCGACACGCCATGTTTCTGCCGATTTGAAACGTATTTTGGCTTCTTTCCCACGCATTTCTCTTCGTATTCTCTCCCCTTACTTATTGTTTCATAGGTAGGTATTCGATACACGAAAAGAAATTTCCTGCCTTTTTTCTTTCAATTTTCAAAAAAAATTTTTTGAAAAGATGTTATTTGTGCGCCTCTGCGTCATTTATCGTAGCATGATTATAATATATGTTTGTTGCAATGGCAAGCACAGAGACAATAATAAAATGAATACAGAGCTCAAGGCGAACGTCCCGAAAAAAACATTGCATTTTATTTGTCCGTGTGATAGAATGACGCAGTACATTTTTCATTGAGGAGGTGAACGATTTGCCAAACATTAAGGCATCCATTCTGAGTGTAAAATCTGACGCCAAGCGCCATGCACGCAATGTTGCAGAAAAGACGCGCGTCCGCCGTGCCATCCGCAGCGTCAACGATGCTGTTGCTGCCGGCAACGCAGATGAGGCGAAAACCCTCCTCGTCGCAGCATACAAGTCCATCGATCAGGCTGCTGCAAACAACGTCTACCACAAGAACGCTGCAGCACGCAAGAAGTCACGCCTTGCCAAGAAGGTCAACGCGCTGGCACAGTAAGGATAGAAAAACGCCATTCCATACGAAATGGCGTTTTTTTGTTGCCTATTGAGGAAGCACTGATATCTACATCGTTGTCATTTTATTCGCATCCTATTTATAATGACTACATTATTAATAAGAGGATTTCATCCATATACGTCGAAATAATATTCTTATTCCTTTTTTCTGTCTAATAGTACTTTTCTCAAAATGAAAAAAGGGCAGAACTGTATTTAGGAGGTATGTAAATGGCAACCAAAATGCACGACAGTGCACCACCGAAGCAGCAAAGTGTCGGAGGAATCCTTGGATGGATCGAAAAGATGGGCAATCGGATTCCCGACATCACCATGCTTTTCATCTGCGCCTTTGTGATCACCTGTGTCCTATCCGCAATCCTCTCGCAGATGCACTTTGACTATGTGCATCCGTCGACTGGTGCGCCGATCGAGGTGACCAATATGATGAGCCCGGCCGCTCTCGTGACGCTGCTCACAAAGATGGTGACGAACTACACGGGGTTCCCGCCGCTCGGCATGGTTATCGTAGCCACGCTCGGCATCGGCATTGCGGACGGCTCGGGCTACATCAACACGGGTCTGAAAAAAATTCTCTCCGTCACGCCGAAGACCCTCATCACGCCGATCGTCATCCTCGTCGGTATGCTGAGCCATCTGGCACCGGACTCCGGGTACATGATTATCATCCCGATCGCCGCGTATATGTTTTATGCGACGGGAAAACACCCATTGGCGGGAATTGGAGCCTCCTTTGCCGGCATTGCCGGTGCATTTGCGGCCAACTATACGCCCTCGGCCATCGATCCTGTCATTCAGGGATTCACCCAGATGGCTGCACAGATCATCGATCCGACCTATGAGGTCAATGTTCTGTGCAACTATTTCTACGCCTTTGGCTCGACATTCATCGTCATCGGTGCCTGCTGGTGGGTAACCGAACGTATCGTCGATCCGTGGTGCCGCAAAGCGTGCCCAGTTGATCAGGATATCGACGTCCCCGCACAAGATCTCTCCGTCACGCCGAAGGAAAACCGCGCCTTCTATATCGCAAGCGCAGTTCTCGTCCTCCTGCTCATCGGACTGGTGCTCGCCCTCCTGCCGGAGGACTCCATTCTGCGTGACCCGAACGGCAACATCGCCAGCTTCAAGGCGCCCGTCATGCAGTCCATTGTGGCGATCATCTTCCTGCTCGCCGCAGCAACCGGTGTCGTCTACGGGATCATCAGCGGAAAGTTCCGCAGCTCCAAGGACTTCACCAAGTCGATGGAAGAGATCACCAAAACGCTGATTCAGCTCATCGTATTTTATTTCTTCGCGGCACAGTTCATGTATGTCTTCGGAGCCTCCAACATCGGCGCACTGATTGCAATCTCCGGTGCAGAGTTCCTCAAATCCCTTGCGCTTCCGCCGCAGGTGACGATCTTTGGCATCATTCTTTTCGTCGGCATGCTCAATCTCATCATCACATCGGCCTCCGCAAAGTGGGCGATTCTCGCGCCGATCTTTGTGCCGATGCTGATGGCCGTCGGCATCGCACCGGAGCTTACACAGGCGGCGTTTCGCGTCAGCGATTCGGCGGTCAATGTCTGTACGCCAATGTTCGCATTCTACCCGCTGATCATTGTCTACTGTCAGAAATACTACAAGAACACGGGGGTCGGAACACTCAGCTCTCTGATGCTGCCGTACACGATCACACTTCTCATCTCATTGACGATAATGCTCTATGTCTTCTGGTGGCTGAACATTCCACTCGGTTTCCAGGCAGACTATGTCTATCCACGCGTCATGTTCTGAGCATTCAGGAGGAATAGCAATGAATACGAAAGAACTCGAAGAGGCCTTGGTGGAACGCTTTCTCCGCTACGTGAATGTTCCGTCACAGAGCTGCCCGAACGGCGGCACCAAAGTCCCCAGCACGGAGACACAATGGGACATGGCACGTCTTCTTGAAGACGAGCTGAATGCACTTGGGTTGGAGGATGTTTCCCTGAGTGATAAATGTGTCCTGACTGCGCATCTTCCGGCGAATCTCCCGCCCGGCACGCCGCCGCCCCCAACCGTCGGCTTCTGTGCACATATTGACACCGTCGATGTCTCGCTCAGCCCCGTCGTA
This sequence comes from uncultured Selenomonas sp., assembly GCA_963541465.1. Lineage (GTDB taxonomy): Bacteria > Bacillota > Negativicutes > Selenomonadales > Selenomonadaceae > Centipeda. The sequence goes on along the minus strand of CAUTTS010000037.1, from coordinate 19,745 downwards.
AAGCCACGTCGCCTCCATTACACCGGGGGCGACATCACACTGAACGTAACGAAGAATATCGTCATGCGGGCAGCGCAGCACCCGGAGCTCTCGCCCTACGTCGGACAGGAACTGATCGTCACCGACGGCACCAGCGTCCTCGGTGCAGACAACAAAGCTGCTCTTGCGAATATCATGACAGCACTCGCAACGCTCGTCAACGATCCTACGATTCCGCACGGCGACATCTGCGTTGCCTTCGTCCCCGATGAGGAATGCGGGCTCTGGGGCTCAAAGAACATGGACTTTTCAAAGTTCCCGGCTGATTATGCATACACCATTGACTGCTGTGCTCTCGGCGAAGTCGTCTACGAGACATTCAACGCAGGCTCCGCAGAGATCACCATCCATGGCGTCAGCGCACATCCGATGAGTGCAAAGGGAGTTCTGGTGAACCCGACACTGCTCGCCGTGGACTTTGTCAACCTCTTTGACCGCAAGGAGACACCGGAATGTACCGAGGGTACAGAGGGATATATCTGGTGTCAGACGATCCGCTCCAATCCGACGACCGCAACGGTCGAGCTCAACATTCGCGACCACGACAAGGCACGCTATGAGAGACGCAAAGCCCTGATTGCCGAGAACGTTGAGAAGCTGCGCCGTATGGAGCCACGCTGCCGGGTCGAGTACACGATGGAGGACACCTACGGCAATATCGCGGATGCGGTCACGGATGAAAATCGACAGGCAATTGACCATATCTACACGGCAATGAAGCACTTGGGCATCACGCCGCACACGATTGCCATGCGCGGCGGAACCGACGGTTCATTTATCTCAACAAAAGGGATCCTCACCCCGAACTACTTTACGGGGGGGCTCAATTTCCACTCCAACAATGAGTTTCTCCCCATCCCATCGCTGCGAAAATCCTATGAAGTAACCATGATGCTGATTGCGCTTGCGCTAGGGAAGCACGGATAAATGCGGCAACACCATCTTATCAGCGATTCCCTAGAAAATCATGGAATGCGTTTAAACACATAGAACCCGATCGCCGCCTGCAGGATGCTGAGCGCGGCGAGCATGGCAAATGCCGTCTGCAGTGTTGTGAGTGAGGAGACGAATCCGATGGCGGCTGGTCCCGCAAGGATGCCGAGGTAGCCCATGGTGCTGACGGCAGAGACCGCCGCACTGACCGGCATGACGTTCTGTCGCCCCATCAGGGAGAAGAAGACGGGCACGATGTTCGCGCTCCCGATGCCGATGGAAAAGAAGCCGACATAGAGCAGCGCGTCGGCGGGTGCAAACATGACGAGCAAAATCCCGCCAAGCGCAAGCAATGCGCCACCGACGGCAACGGGAAGCGCGCCGATGCGCTGGACGACACGGTCGCCGAGAAAGCGCATCATGAGCATCGCGGCGGAAAAGACGGAATAGCCCGTGCCCGCAAGCGCGAGATCCATGCCGCGCACGGTGGTCAGGTAGACGCCGCCCCAGTCCATCACCGCTCCCTCGCTGAGGAAGGCGATGAACGCCGTCATGCCGACAAAGACGATGATGCCGCGCGGCAGTGCGAGCAGTGCTCCGCCGCCCCCGCCATAGGGAATCAAATGGCGTCCGAACACTGCCGTCAGGAGGAGGATGAGCCCCACCGCAATCGCCGTCGACTGAAATGGCGTGAGACCGAGCAGTCCGACCCATACGCCGTAAAGTCCCGCACCGACAAAGCCGCCGAGGCTCCAGAAGGCGTGCATTCCGCTCATGATACGCCGTCCGATGCCCTTTTCCACCAGTACGGCGACAATGTTGACCACAACGTCAATACAGCCCATCACCGCACCGAAGATAAGTACGATCAGCACAGCAAGCGAAAGTGTGTCCACACATGAGATGAGCAGAAGAATTGCCGCAAAGAGAACCGCCGCCGTCATGACGACGCGGCGGCATCCGAGCCGCATGGCGAGCGCACCCGAGAGCGGCATCGTCAGGAGTGAGCCGACACCGATGCAGAGCAGCAGTATCCCGAGCACATCGTCCCCCACCATCAGCCGCTCACGCAGGAGTGGGACGAGCGGCGCCCACGTCGCCGTGCCAAATCCTCCGACAAAGAAGAAGGCACGTGCCGCGTGCACCTCGCGCATCCCAATTTCTTTTTTCCTTGTATCCCCCATGATGCTCCCCATTTCGCTGCACCGCCCAAAACTCACGCCATTCTATCATAGAAATAGAAAAAAGCAAGCTGCGTTTCTGGACAGATATGGTATTGCACTGTAGGATTACAATAGATATAAGTATCTCACGGATAAAGAGGATGATGGCATGAACGAACCGGCAGTAAAGGAAGCACTCTGGACGCGCGAATTTTTCGGCATGAGCCTCGTCAGCTTCCTTATTTATCTGACCCAATACGCAATGATCGCAGCACTCCCCATCGTCATGATGCAGGAGTACGGAGGCGGCGACGTCGAGGCTGGTCTCGCCATGACCTTCTTCCAGATCGGAACGGTCGCTGCGCGTCCCTGTGCGGGCATTCTCATCGACGCCGTCAACAAGCGGCGGCTCATGATCGTCATCAGTGTCCTGTTCTTCATCGTTATGGCACTCTTCCTCGTCGCCTCGGCGATCTCCATGCTCTACGGCCTGCGCCTGCTCCACGGCGTCATCTTTGCCGTGGCGACAACGACAGCGGCGGCACTCGCGGCACTGATCCTCCCGCCATCGCGCAAGGGTGAGGGCATCGGCTACTTTGCTCTCTCCACCAACCTCGCGATGGTCGTCGGCCCCATGGTTGGCCTGCTCATCATGGAGCATTTTTCGAGCACGGCACTCTTCGCTGCACTCAGCGTACTCGCCGCGCTCTCCATCGTGATGAGCACGATGCGTCTGCCCGATGCCGTCATTTTGCCACAGGGTACACGACGCCGTCTCTCCGTCCAGGCGTTTATCGAGCGTCGCGCGCTCGCCCCCGCCCTTATCGCGGGGATTCTCTTCTTCGCCTACGGCAGCGTGCTCACCTTTATCCCGCTCTATACGCGCAGTCTCGGGTTGTCGGCAGAGACGAGCCTTTTCTACGCCTGCTATGCGGGAGCAATTCTCGTGACGCGTCCCTTTGTCGGACGTATCTTTGACCGCATGGGGCCGGACTATACGGTCTACCCGGGTGTACTTCTCTTTGCCGTGGGCATGGCTCTCCTCGGCAGCATCACAGGACTCACAGGACTGATCGGCGCAGCCCTGCTCCTCGGCGCAGGGTTCGGCGCGGTCACGCCTGCGCTGCAGACGCTCGCCGTGCGCAGTGTCCCCGCGTCACGTGCCGGCGTCGCCACAGCGACCTACTTCTGGTCACTCGACATCAGCGTTGGGCTTGCTGCTGCAGGGCTCGGCATCGTCGCCGTCACGTATGGCTATGCGTTCACCTACCGCATCGTGGATGTTGTCGTCATCATCGTCGCCGCACTCTGCTACACCATCTGGCGGCGCATGGGGAAAAAGGAATAAGGATACGTCAAAGCGGCTGCTGTACGAAGAAATCATACGTACAGCAGCCGCTTGTTACTACATCCCACTCTCCTTTTTCTGCTCCTCCTCTGCTTCCCTCGCCTTCTTCTCTTCCTTTTTGCGCTCCTTGTAGGCGCGCGCATCGATTTTTTCCAGATAGCTGTCGGGGATGCGGGCGACCGCCTTCGGTTCGACCGCATAGAGTTTTTTGTAGTAGTCCTCTGCCGCATCACCGTTGCCCATCTCATCGTAGATCTCTGCGGCGATCAGATACCCATAGGGGCTCTTTGCATCTACCTCAATCGCCTTCAATGCGTCGGCAAGTGCGCCGTCACGCTCACCGAGCATGCGCCGTACATCCGCACGGTTGACCCACGTGAGAACGTCCGTCGGAGCATCGGCGACACCGCGGTCGGCATCGGCGCGGGCGCGGTCAGCGTCGCCCAGCACGGCATAGGCACGCGCACGAATGACATAGCTGAGGGCGGGCTTGTCGTCGTGCGCCGCACCAAAGACGCGCGCCATCAGCATGAGGGCACGCGTCCCGTCACCATAGTCACTGTAGGCGTCGCTGTTCTCGCGTATTTTATCAATCGCCTTCGCATCGGCGGCCTCAACCGCCGCACGCTCCGCCTCTCGTTCTGCGGCACGCGCCTGCTCCGCACTGCGCAGCTTCTCCCGTGCACCGCTCGCCGTCTCCCCCGTGTACGCATCCCCAACGAGAGAGATGAGCTCTGCTCCCGCCTTGGCTTTCTCCACCAGTGGCAGGAGTGCCGCATTGATCCGGGCGTCGCCGCGCAGTGATATGCCGCCGCCGCGCGTCAGAGCGAGCCCCCAGTCCGCCGCCGTATCATAGTCGTGAAAGGCACGCGCCAGTGCGCCTGCAGCGAGATAGGCGTTCTCAGGACTGTTGTCATAGTCCTCATCCGTCTGCATCGCCGTGAGGAGCGGCGTGCCGTCGATGCAGATCGTCCGCCGATTCTCCACCGTCACGTGCCCCGCACTGTATGCCGTAAGCATCTCCGCGAGCTTTGCCTCACGTCGCTCCGTCGCGGGATGGTCGGAGAAATCGTCCTGCGGGAGATCCTTGTCCTTTGGATTCTGGTACTCGCGTAGATCCTGGGTCACATACGTCAGATAGTAACCCATCCGTGCCATTGCCGCCGCTCCGCCGCCGGGGTTGAACCCCGCACTCGTCATGATGTGGAAGCCGCCCTCGTCGGCCTCGTACTCTGTGGGAAGCGTGATATTTTTAGCAATGGAGTAGCCCGCCAGTGCATTGAGCTTGTTCCAGTCCATCAGCCCTGCATCCATGTTGAGAAAACTCAGCCCGTAGTACTGCGCCGCCGCTTTCGCGTAGTTGTGTGCGCTGTGCTGGCGGATGCCGTGCGTCATCTCATGCCCGAGCACGGCCGCGAGCTCATCCTCGCTGCCGTTCAGCCCACGGATCAGTCCGCGATTGATGCTCACATAGTCTGTCGGATAGCACGCCGCATTGAAGATGGGGCTGTCGTTCACCGCCCAGACAAAGGGAAGCGAGTTCACGCGGAGCACATAGTCGCCATCCCGCACGAGCCGCTGCATCACATGATCGACAAGCGCAATATCGCGGGCATTTCGTGCGCGTCCGTTTTCCTCTATATCCTGCCGCTCGCTTTCATGCTGCGCGTGAACATCGTTGCCGAGCGCGAGCACCGCACCGAGTGCCGAGTGGTACGCGCCGAGCACGCCGAGTGCCTGCGCCGCAATCCCCCAAGCATCAATCGCCTCCGCGCGCATCGGCGAGATCAGCAGTCCGCCTCCGATCATCAAGGCGGAGCATGCCGCGAGAATTTTCTTTCGCATCCGATCACTCCCTTTGCTTAGCACTATACCATGACAATCTTATTTTCTGCTGAAAAGCATATTTGTGACGCAACTATGGTATAATGAAATCATCGATGAAAAGGAGGATCACCATGGAATTTAACGAACTCATCCGCGAACGGTTTTCCTGCCGCGCTCTTTCCGACAAGGAAATCCCGCACGAATCCATGAACCGCATCTTTGAGGCGGCACGGGTCGCGCCCACAGCCGTCAATCGCCAGCCGTTCAAGATCTGGGCCATCGAAAGCCCCGACGCACGTGCAAAACTCGCGGAGGCAACGAACTTTACCTTCGGTGCCGGCGTCTTTCTCGTCGTTGGTGGAAAAGCAAATGAAGCATGGGTGCGCTCCTATGATGAACGCAACTTCGCCGATGTCGACGCCTCCATCGTCGCGACGCACATCATGCTTGCCATCCACAACGAAGGCCTCCGCTCGACATGGGTCGGACACTTCGACGCACCGAAGCTGAAGGAAGCATTCCCCGCAATGGCAGACTATGATCTCATCGCCATCTTCCCCGTCGGCTATCCAACCGAAAAGGGTGTCCCCTCCCCACGCCACAAGGAGCGCAAGAGTGCCGTGGACATTGTGCAGGTATTGTAAGTAAGTGACTGACGGAAACAAGGGACTGCTGCATGGAGCGATCCGCGCAGCAGTCCCCTTTCTATGTACAACATGCAGCACTCATGTCACTTCATCAAAGAATATAAAAGGAACCCACCGCAGTGCAGTGGATTCCTCCCCTATGTGGTTAATGCTTACTTCGTGAAGTTGAATGCACGCTTGCCCGGATAGACCGCGCTGCCGCCGAGCTGCTCCTCGATGCGCAGGAGCTGGTTGTACTTCGCAACGCGCTCGGAACGGGACGGTGCACCCGTCTTGATCTGTGCCGTGTTGAGTGCAACAGCGAGATCGGCAATCGTCGTGTCCTCGGTCTCGCCCGAACGATGCGACGTAACCGCCGTATAGCCTGCCTTATGTGCCATCTTGATCGCCTCAAGCGTCTCGGAGACCGAGCCGATCTGGTTCAGTTTGATGAGGATGGAGTTCGCTGCGCCGAGCTCAATGCCCTTCTTCAGGCGCTCCGTGTTCGTGACGAAGAGATCATCGCCGACGAGCTGAACCTTGTGGCCGAGTGCCTTCGTCATCGCCTTCCAGCCGTCCCAGTCCTCCTCGTCGAGACCGTCCTCGATCGAGTAGATCGGGAACTGGTCGATGAGCGACTCCCAATGCTTGATGAGATCATCCGACGTGAACTTCTTGCCGGACTTCGGCTGATGATAGAAGCCCTTGCCCTTCTCCTTGTCCTTCCACTCGGAGGAAGCTGCATCCATCGCAAGGACGAAATCCTGTCCAGGCTTGTAGCCGGCGTTCTCAATCGCCTTCAGGATGTGCTCGATCGTGTCCTCATCGGAGTCGAGATCCGGAGCAAAGCCGCCCTCGTCGCCGACCGCCGTCGTCTTTCCTTCCTTCTTGAGGAGTGCCTGCAGCGCATGGAACACCTCAGTCGACCAGCGCAGTGCCTCGCGGAACGTCGGTGCGCCTGCCGGCATAATCATGAACTCCTGCGTATCGACAGAGTTCGTCGCATGTGCGCCGCCGTTCAGGATGTTCATCATCGGAACAGGCAGGACATTCGCCTGCAGACCGCCGAAGAAACGGTAGAGCGGAATATCCTCGGACTTTGCCGCGGCATCCGATGCTGCAATCGAAACAGCAAGAATCGCGTTTGCACCGAGTTTCGACTTGTCTTTCGTGCCGTCCACGTCGAACATCGCCTGATCGACGGCATAGATGTCGCTCGCCTCAAGGCCGAGGAGTGCAGGAGCGATCTTCTTGTTGACGTTGTCCACCGCCTTCGAGACGCCCTTGCCGCCGAACTTCGACTTGTCGCCGTCACGCAGCTCCAGTGCCTCGAACTCGCCCGTGGATGCACCCGAAGGAGAAGCACCGCGGCCAATCGTGCCGTCCTCGAGAACGACCTCTGCCTCGACCGTCGGATTGCCGCGCGAATCGATGATCTCACGACCGATGACCTGAGCGATTCTTAAATAATCACGCATGAAAATTCCTCCTCATCACCATAACGAAAGGGTACCCCTTCCGAATACGCCAATTCCCAGGCGCATCCTTCTCTTTGATATTATACGTTCTTTCTTGCAAAAAATCAATGCAGCAGCACTTCATGCTGGAACTTCCTTAAAAACTTTTTAGGAAAGCACGAAAACACGCAGAAGAACTTTGATACAAGGGGAGCACTGATAAATTCAGCCACGCCATCTTAACGCATCTTTTTTGCCCGCACTTCGGCGGAAAATCCTCCACAGAGCACCACTCTGCGTCCGGTTTTCCACCTCGTTCGGACGAAAAAATCTACGCTAATCTGACGGACTTCATTTTATCAGCGATTCCCTAGAATAAACGACTCGTATTTTGTATTATTAGTATATATTTTTTTCTATTGTGTGACCTGGGTTACAAAATTTTCAAACAAAATATGATACAATACGAAGTGTCAACGGGGAATACGAAACGTCCTCCCCGACATCTTTCCCCCCCGTTGATCATCCCTCTATGGGAACGTTTCCCTGCGTTCCTATTGTAAGGCAAAATCCTTACATCCCATTTCTCAAGCCGCAGGTATTCCCAACCTGCGAGCATCCCTTTCCAAGAAAAAGAGCCGACTACCCTGTCGGCTCTTTTTCTGTGCGTATTTATCCGAGCGCAACATCGAGCATCATCATAAGCGTAAAGCCCACGGCAAACGAGAGTACGCCGATGTTCGAGTGCTCTCCCTCGCTCATCTCCGGAATCAGTTCCTCCACCACGACGTAGATCATCGCGCCCGCCGCGAAGGAAAGTGCATAGGGCAGAATGGGCACGATGAGTGCCGTGGCAAGCACTGTCAGCACGCCGCCGATCGGCTCGACCGCCCCCGAAAGGACGCCGCCCGCAAAGGCACGCCACGTTCCCATCCCCGCCGCACGCAACGGCATTGAGATGATCGCACCCTCGGGAAAGTTCTGGATGGCGATGCCAAGCGAAAGCGCAAGCGCGGCACCGAGCGTAATGCCCTCGCTGCCGCTCATCCAGCCCGCATAGATCGCACCGACCGCCATCCCCTCGGGGATATTGTGCAGGGTCACAGCGAGGACGAGCATCGTCGTCCGTGAAAGGCGGCTGTGCGGTCCTTCCGCCTGCTGTGCATTCATGTGCAGATGCGGAATAATGTGATCGAGGACGAGGAGAAAAAGCGTCCCCGCCCAGAAGCCGACGACGGCAGGAACAAAGGCAAACTGCCCGAGGTCGGCGGACCCCTCCATCGCAGGGATGAGAAGGCTCCAGACCGATGCCGCCACCATGACGCCCGCAGCAAAGCCCGTCAGCCCACGCTGCACGCTGCGGTTGAGTGTATCCTTCAGGAAGAAGACGCAGCCGGCACCGAGTGCCGTCCCGAGAAAGGGGATCATAAGCCCCTCAAAAACATCTGACATAGCATCACCTCTCTACGAGAAGTATATCAGGTAATTACGTCAATATCTATGATAATTTTTCTCATTTATTGAGGCATCTCATGATAGTCAAGCGCTCCGCCATAGCAGTCGCAGAGTTTCTGCGCGTATGGATCATGTTCCGCGTCGAAATTTTTTACAGCGATTGTACCCAAAGAATATCGTTTGTAGAGAACGGATCTGGGTATCACCATGCCGCAGTCAATCACCTGTTCTTTTAGATCCATCAGCTGCGCGTAAATCACTTCATACAAGGCAACGTCAGGAGACATCTTCCTCAGCTGATCTGTTTCTGTCATCGCCTGTGCCATGATCTCCTGATAATGTGCCTTGGTTCTCCGCGCACTGAGTCTGATATACACAATTCTCTTCTCTCCATCGAACAGAAAAACGGCACGCTGCTCCTACGAATGCGTGCCGCTTCCTTTACTCCAACGAAACGATTTTATTCTTCAGTACGTAGACGAGTGCCTGCGTGCGGTCATTCACCTTCAGCTTGTGAAAGACGCTCGTGAGATGGTTCTTGACCGTCTTTTCGGAGAGCCCCAACGCCTTGCCGATGTCCTGATTCGACAGGCCTTTTGCAATGCAGCCGAGCACATCCATTTCACGTGGGGTGAGGCGTTCTCCACGGCTCTCGTCCCAGATTTCCTTTGCCATACGCCCAACGTCACCCGAGATTGCGGGTGTGCCAAAGAGACGCTCGGCGAGCTTCGGATAGACGAAGGGATTACCCTCGTTGACCATGTGGATTGCCTTGACGAGCACATTCGGTTCGACATCCTTGAGCAGGTAGCCGAGTGCCCCGTTCTTCAGCATTTCGAGCACATAGTTATCGCTGTCGTGGATCGTGAGTGCGATGATCTTCACGCGTGCGCGCGCCTGCTTCAGCTGCTTCGTCACGTCCAGCCCCGTCAGCCCCGGCATATTGATATCGAGCAGGAGGATGTCGGGTTTGAGCATAAGCGTGCGCGCCAGTGCTTCCTGCCCGTCCTCTGCCTCGCCGACGACCTCGAGATCGTCTTCAAAATTCAGTACGCGCTTGATCCCCTGCCGCAAGAGCGCGTGGTCGTCTGCTAAGAGTATTCTGATTGCCACCCTTGATCTCCTCTTTCCGTCGTATTTCATCACTCGTCCAACACGTGTGCTGTGAGAAAAATCATCAGTTCCGTCTCATTTCTGCTCGTCCGTACCGTGCGAAAGAATGCTCCCAAGAGCGGCAGGTCGCCGAGAAACGGAATCTTCGCGAGCGTACGCGACTCATCGCTGTCAATGAGGCCGCCGATCACCATCGTCTCGCCGTTTTTCAGGCGGACCGTGGTGTCCGCGCTCCGCTTTTGAAAACGGTACGCCTTCAGATCGTCAACGAAAACAGGCGTACTGACCTCCGTGTGCACGCGCGCGACGATGTTGCCATCTGCCGTGACGCGCGGCGTATAGCGCAGGATAATCCCTGCCTCGCGGTACTCGATGCCGGTCGTCGTGACATTGTTCGATGTCGTCACGACCGGCACGGGCACCTCCGCACCGATATTGATCAGTGCCTCACGCCCCTGCACGGTCGTCACGTTGGGACGGGCAAGCATCTTTGCCTTGCCCTCCGAGACGAGTGCGCGGATCGCTGCCGTGTAGTAGAACTCATACGGCATGCCCTCGGGGCCGCGTCCAAAGCGTATGATCCCGGGGGCACTCATGCCGTCCATCCCCGCATTGCGTCCGCTGACGTGCCAGCTGCCTGACGTATCGCGCGAGACGTCCGGGTACTGCGGCAGAGATGACCATGACCAGTCGATGCCGAGTTCCTTTGCCGCACGCTTGGAGACAGCAACAACACGCGCCTCAAGCGACACCTGACGCGGTGCCGTGTCGAGTGCAGAAACGATCTCACGCACGGCACGAGCCTCCGACTCCGTACCGTAAAAGAGAAGCGTATTCGTCGCCGTATCCACAAGAACGCGCTGCGGCGTATCAGAATTCGACGCCTCATTTTCGCTCGTATCTTTATTACTATTCGACACGATTGCGCGTTTTCCTTCACCCGTGAGGGATAAATTTGCCGCATGGGCGAGTTCCTCGGGATCAGCATAGCGGACGACATAGGTATGAACGCGCCGCTGTGCATCGCGTACCTCTGTGCCGACGGCCAGCCACACATCCCCATGCCGTTCCAGGTGGATCCCGCGAGCGGCGGCAATGAGGTGCAGCACCTCCTCTGCCTCTCCCGTAAGATGCGCCGTTACCGTCCCCGTCACGCTGTCATCAACGATGAGAGGCAGATTCCCCATGCGCGCCGCCGCGAGGAGGACAGATCGCACATCGCCGCCCGTCACATCAACGGTCACGGATGCAGCAGAAACCGGTGCTGCAGCGAGCAGCAGTCCAAAGAACACAGCCCTGATGATCCATCGCTTCATCCTATTTACTCCCTCGTAAGCGTAATGACGCCATGCGCCGTGCGCAGTGTCGCCGTTCGCTCAGTTAGTGCGTCAAGGGTATATCCATGCCATGTATCGCCCGCAGCAAGTGCCGCGCTGTCCTTCCCTCTAGCGAGGATGGCGATCCTCCGTCCGTCTGCCCCCGTCACAATGCCGCGCAGCACGAGCGGCGTCTCTACCTTGGGCTGCGCCTGCGGCGGCAACGGTGGAGCGGCAGGAGCGGGCTGCGACGACAGTTTTTCCTCGTGTGGCTTTGCCGAAATTGGCGTAGCCTCCGTCTCCCCCTCCGCTGGATGCGCCATGGTAAAAGGGCTGTGCAGAGCCCTGCCCTCCGCCGCAGCGGACAGCCCCTGCACCTCTGTCACGGACGTATCGACATGGCTGACCGCAGGCGGCACAGGCGCCGGCAAAGGATTCTCATGGAGCATGGCACAGAGAGAAAGGAGTAGGAGCAGTCCAGCCCCGACCGCCGCCTGCTGACGCCGATACCGCGCACTGAGATAGTCTTTCCAGCGTTCGAGCACGCATACCTCCGATAAGCAAAGAGGGACTGCTGCTGCAGTCCCCCCCAAAAAAACATATCCACACGCTCAGACGTGCGGTTCCCATACCGCATGTTTAAGCGTTTATCCCTTTTTCTTCAGCTCTTGCAGCTTCGGTCCCATGATGCGCTTATACGCCTCGACCCCCGGCTGATCAAACGCATCGACATCCGCCAACTCACCCTCGTAGGCGATGGACATCGCAAGCATGTAGAGCAACTCGCCGAGATGATACGGCGTCAGCTCCGGCAGTGCAAACACGGCACTGTAGCGCTTGTTCGACGCAAGTGCATCAGCGTTTGACTGGCGCGCCACCTCAAGGGCCGCCCCCATCGTCACACCCGCCACATCCGCGAGTTTCTTGACCTCGGGGAACACATTCGGGATGACAAGATCGTCTGCCCACTTGTCGACGCGGATGAACTGCACCACCTTGTTGAGCTTGCCCTCCTGATGCTGCTGCGTCTGCGCGTGCATATCCGTCGTGCCGACTGCAACGACAGGCGTACGTCCGTAGCAGACTTCCTTGCCCTCCTTGTTGAACTGCTTGCCGAGCGACTCGGCGAGCAGCTGAATGTACCACTCGGAGACGGACTTCAGATAGTCGCCATAGGGCATCATGACCTCGATGTCGCGGCCGTGCTTCTCGGATGCCGCAAACTTCAGCGCGGCGTTGAGCATCGCAGGATTCTTCCAGAGGTCGTCATTCTGACAGGCCTCGTCCATGTCACGCGCCCCCGCGAGGAAGCTCTCAATATCAAAGCCGATGCACGCGGCGAGCGTCAGCCCGACCTCGGTAAAGACGGTGAAGCGCCCCCCCACGCCGTCCGGCACAGCGAACTGCTTCCAGCCCATATCCATCGCGAGCTTTTTGAGCAGCGTCGGCTTCTCCTCGTTCGGGTCGGTGACCGCGACCACCTCAACCTCGATATTATCCGCCTTCATGAACGCATCGTACATTACCATAAAGTTCGACATCGTATCGAGCGTGCCGCCCGACTTCGAGATGACGAGCAGCATGATACGCAGCGGCTGTCCGCCATGCGTTTTCTTGATCTGCGCAACATCCTTCATGTGGTTGATGATGTCGCCCGTGCGGCGCGGGTCGATGTTGTTGCCGCTGAAGTAGATGCGTGGATAGTTGTCTCGCTGCTCGTTCGAGAGCGAGTTCCAGAGCTCGCCGCAGTGCACGTCGAACAGCACCTTATTCCCGAGGAAGGAGCCGCCGATGCCGAGTGAAATGACGACATCCGTATTCTCCTGCACGTGCTTACCGAGCTCCTTCAGGCGTGCGATAGACGCGGGCGAGTTGATGTTGCCATCCTTGATATACGGCGTCTGTGAGAACAGCACCTTCTCCGGCTCCCCGTCCTTCGAGAGATGCCCGCGGATAAAGCCCCTCTCACGCATGACCTTCATCGCTGCGTGTGCTTTTTTGAGCGCATCGGCGTAGGAGGCGAGATCGGCATCCGTCACCTTTCCCTCACCGTAGAGATCGTCATAGTCAAACGTAAACCCTGATTTCAGTACAAGACTCATCCCAAAAGCCCCTTTCTTTATGCGCGAATCTCCGCGAGCAGTTCGTCCGTCTTCTCCTTTAACAAGGCTTTGTCCTGACGCGTCTCCACATTAAGGCGAATCACGGGCTCTGTGTTCGACATACGAAGATTAAAGCGCCACTTGTCATACTCGATGGAGAGGCCATCCACCTTCGTCACCTTGCCGCCCGGACCGTACTTTGCTTCGATGCGGTCCATGACTGCCTTGGCATCGGCGACCTTGCTGTTGATCTCGCCCGAGGTCGGATAGCGATCCATGCGCGCCTGCATGAGCTCCGACAGCGTCTTGCCGCCCGCCGCGCTCATCAGCTCTGCGACGAGCAGCCACGGAATCTGTCCGCTGTCGCAGTAGGAGAACTCACGGAAATAATGATGCGCGCTCATCTCGCCGCCATAGATCGCGTTGACCTCGCGCATCTTGTCCTTAATGAAGGCGTGGCCACTCTTGCACATGACTGCCTTGCCGCCCAGCTGCTCTGCAATCTCAAGCGTATTCCACGTCAGACGCGGGTCATAGATGACGCTCGCGCCCTTATTCTTTTTCAGGAACGCCTCGGCGAGGAAGCCGACCATGTAGTAGCCCTCGATGAAGCCGCCCTTCTCGTCAAAAAGGAAGCAGCGATCGAAGTCGCCGTCCCATGCCACACCGAAGTCCGCCCCCGTCTCGCGCACGACCTTCGCCGTTGCCTCACGGTTCTCCTGCAGGATGGGGTTCGGCACGCCGTTCGGGAAATTGCCGTCCGGCTCGTTGTAGACCTTGACCAGCTCGAAGGGCAGGAACTTCTCCATCGCATTGATGATCGGACCTGCCGCACCGTTGCCCGTATTGACGACGATCTTGTACGGTTTCAGCTTGCTCACATCGACATAGGAGAGGATATGCTTGACATATTCATCCAATATGTCCTTCGTCTCGATATGTCCCGCCGAGGGTGCGGGGTCGGGATAGGTGCCGCCGACCGCCATCGCTGCGATGTCCTTGAGCCCCGTATCGCTTGAGATGGGGCGCGACTCCGCGCGGACGAACTTCATCCCGTTGTACTGCTTCGGGTTATGGCTCGCCGTAATCATAATGCCGCCGTCGAGTCCCAGATGCGCCGTCGTGAAGTAGATCATCTCCGTGCCGCACTGGCCGATGTCCACAACGTTGCAGCCTGCCTCCGTCAGCCCCTTCGCGAGTGCATCGCGCAGCGAAGGTCCCGACAGTCGTATATCATGTCCAATGGCAACCGACTTCGCCCCAAACAGTGTCGGGAAGCTGCGTCCGACACGATACGCCAGTTCTTCATTCACCTCGTCCGGATAGACGCCACGCACGTCGTATGCGCCAAAGCCCTTGTCTGTTACTGCCATAAACGTCCCCTCCTCATGGGGTGCCCACGCGCCCCCGCTCCCCTCTCGGCAGCCGCATAAACTGTGCCGAAGAGGCATGAAAAAATCGTATATAGTAGTATTTCGCCGTTTTTTTCGCATTTCCTGTTTGCTTCCCAAAATTTTGAGAATGAGTTAGAAAGTTTACATCAAGGACCTCTTGTGCTAGGATAAAAATATCACAGAATGTTATCCTTTGCTGCATGAAAGTCTGGTGTCCGCATGGACGAAGTTATGTCACGACTGATCTTCCTCGTCACCGATCTGATCCTGCCGCTCATCGTCGGCTACGTTCTCTATCAGCGCCGACTGCTCTCCGACGGGATGCTCAATCGCCTCATCCGCATCAATATCGTCGTGTTTTTTACGCTGCTCTCACTCTTCAGTTTCTGGGCTCTGCCGCTGACCAAGGATGTACTCGTCCTGCCCTTTTTCTTTGCATTTATCATCCTCTTCCCGGGATTTATCAGTTGGCGTTTCCTCGGACGGCGGTTCCACAGTTCCATCGACCGCGGCACACATCTCATCTCCGCGCTGCTCTCGAACATCGGCACACTCGGCGGCATCTGCGCCTATATCATCTACGGAGAGCGCGGCTTTGCCTATGCGCAGATCGGCAGTGCCTGCCAGAACCTCGTACTCGTCCTGCTCGCCTTTCCCATCGCCCAGTACTACTATCTCCTACACAAGAGCCATGGGCGCAGTGCTCGCCTTGACGCACGCGGCTTTCTGGGGCTCCTCATCTCGTGGAATCAGCTCAGCATCCTCGGCATGGCGGCGGGACTCGCCCTCAATGCGGGCGGTGTCGTGCGCCCGCCTGTCCTCGCAGAGACGTTCTCCTATCTCATCCACGTCTCCGCATGGATTGCGATGCTCCCGATCGGCTCCCTCATCAACTTCCGACGGGCGCGCCACTTCATCTATCTGACCCTCGACATGATTCTCCTACGCTTTCTGATCGTCCCCGCTGCCACCTTTATCGTGGCACGGCTCATCATCAGTGACCCCATCATTCAGAACTCCCTCGTTCTGTTCGCAGGCGTGCCCGCCGCGATCAACGCCACCCTCACCGCCCGTCTCTACCATCTGAACGTCGACTACACCATCGCCGTCTTTCTCGTCACCACTGTTCTCTACCTCTGCATTCTCTTCCCCGTCACCTTCTTTCTATTTCGATAAATGAAATGCACTTCTCTGGGGGAGAAGCAGTGCCCGTGCAAACACCACCATAACAAGCCATCACACCATGGAATCACTGATAAATTCAGCACCGCCGTCTTAGTACATCTTTTTCGCCCTGTCTGTGTCGACAAATCCTCCACATAGCCTCTGCTATGCGTCCGGTTTGTCTCCTTGACAGGACAAAAAATCTGTACCAATCCGACGGACTTCATTTTATTAGTGATTCCTAGAAAGAGGTCCTTCCCATGGACAGTTCGGATTTTCGCATCATCTACCTATTTACCGACCTCCTCGCCCCCCTCATCGTCGGTTACCTTCTCTATCGGCGCGGCATGATCTCCGACGACCTCATCCGACGCATCCTGCGCCTGAACGTCATCGTCATCTACACCATCCTCGCCCTCATGAGCTGCTGGACCCTCCCCATCTCGTGGGATCTTGCCCTCATCCCCGTCTATGGCATCCTCATCGTCCTCTTTCCGGGGCTCATCGGCTGGGCATTCTTCATCCGCAAATACCACAACCCGCTCGACCGCGGTGCCTTTCTCTGCAACGCCATGATGTCGAATATCACCACCCTCGGCGGAGTCTGTGCCTACATCATCTACGGCGAGCAGGGTTTCGGCTACGCGCAGATCATGGGCATCTTTCAGACGATCCTACTCGTTCTCGCCGTCTTTCCGATGGCGCAGTTCTACTGTCTCCAGCATGAAAATCACGGCGGCACGGGCAAAGTCAGCCTGCGCGTGCGCGACATTCTCCTCTCGTGGAATCAACTCAGCATCCTCGGCATGGCGGCGGGACTCCTGCTCAACGCGGCGGGCATTGCGCGTCCGCCCGCTGTGGGCATGGCATTCGAGGGACTGATTCACTTCGGCGCATGGTTCGGCATGCTGCCCGTCGGCGCACTCATCAACCTGCATCGCACACGCCGCTATGCGCCCTACACGCTCGACCTCTTCATCCTGCGCTTTCTCGTCATGCCCGCCTTTATGTTCGCGATCAGTTATCCCTTCGTCCGCGACTCCGTTCTGCTCGGCGCGATCATCGTCTTCTCCGTCACGCCCGGGGCGATCAACTCCGTCACAGCGGCAAAGCTCTATCGTCTCAACGTGGACTTCACCATCTCGGGATTTCTCACGACAAGCATCGCCTTCTTCTTTCTCGTCTATCCCGCACTCTACTTCCTGCTGCGGTGATTCGTTTTTCTCATCATAAAGGGGACTGCTGCACGAAGTTTAATCCTTCGTACAGCAGTCCCCTTTGTCGATCCAGTCCGTATCAGATATTGAACCGACCGACCTCGTTCTGCAGATCGGTTGCGACCTGTGCAAGACTCTCGCTCGCCTCTGCGATGTCCGCGAGTGCCTGCGTCTGCGAATCCACCGATGCTTCGGCTTCATCCGTCGTCACATCATTTTCCTTCGCGAGCTTCATGAGACGCTCGACGATGTCCGCGATCGACTTGTTCTTCTCCGTCAGCTGCTTTGCCGATGCGTTCAGACGCTCCACGACGCCATCCGCATTCTGCACCGCCTCGCCGATCATCTCAAAGCGGCGCTGCGTACGTCCGAGGTTGACGTTGCTCTCCTCGACCAGCTTCTTGGAGACCTCCATCGTATCCACCGCCTGCTGCGACTTCGTCTTCAGCTCGGCGATGATGCCGTTGATCTCATCCGTAAATCCGCGCGACTGCTCGGCAAGTTTGCGAATCTCCTCGGCAACGACCGCAAAGCCGCGTCCCGCCTCGCCTGCACGTGCCGCCTCGATCGCCGCGTTCAGCGCGAGCAGATTCGTCTGCTCCGAGATCGACTGGATCATCGCGCTCGCTTCTTCGATGCGCTCCGCGCGCTCGTTCGTCTCCTCGACGACACGCGCGACCTCCTGTGTAGCGTCAGCCGTCTCCGTCGACTTCTTCATCAGATCGGAGAGAATCTCCGCGCCCTCGGTCTGGCGCTTCTTGATGTTGTCCGTCGCCTCGTTGAGGGCAATCATCACTTTTTCATTATTCTCAAGAAGACCGAGCACCTCATCCGTATGATCTGATGCCGTCTGCGTATCGCTGACCTGTACGCGGGCACTCTCGGCGATGCCGTGGATGCCGTCACGCACCTGCGTCGCAGAGTGCGACGTATTCTGTGCCGTCGCCGTCAGCTCCTCGCTCGTCGCGGCAACGGACTGTGATGCGCCGTTGATCTTGCCGACCATGTCGCGCAGGTTGTTCGCCATCCGCGCCAGAGAAGTGACCATCGAGCCGATCTCGTCCGTGCGGTGCTGATGCTCGCGCACCTTCGCACCCTTGTCCTTGTCGAGATCAAGGTCGGCAAAGCGTGCGAGCGTATCCGACACGTCGCCGATGGGGATAACCAGACGACGATGCACGAAGATCGACAGGATGATGACGAGTGCCACGATGCCGATGATGGCAAGAACGACGGAAAAGATCACCATGTCGTTCGCTGCGCCGACAAACTTGCTCTTTTCCGTGGCAGAGTAGATGGACCAGACAGTGTCCGTTCCCGGGAACTTCAGAGCATGATAGATATAGACCATATCCTTGCCCGATGTCGGCGAGACACGCGTCGTCGTATACATCGCATCCCCGTACGCAGCCTTCTTCTCCTCCTCGGGGGCCTTCATCAGCTCAAAGGCATTCTTCATCAGGATATCCGGACTCGTGCCATGCCCGACCAGCTTGCCGCTGCTGTCAACCAAAATATAGATATTGTCCGGCGTACTGATCTTGGCGAAATCTTCCTGCACCTGCGAGACAGAGAAACCGAGCACAATCGAGCCAATGAACTGTCCATTCTCGATGATCGGCACACCGACAGACACGATCATCGTATCCTTGCCGGCAATCGGTTCCAGATACGGCTCGGTGACGACGATCTTCTTCGTACTCTTCGGTGTCACGTACCACGTTTTGTGTTCGAAGCCTGTCGCCGGCTCATACGCGACATCGCTGCCGACGCGTGAGGCATAGGACATCATGCGTCCCGACGCATCCGAGAGCGGGTTACCCGCATAGGCTGCATCCTGCCCATCCAGAACATCCGGTTCAAAGACTACACCAGCGCCGACCAGATAGTCGTTCGCTAGCACGGTATCACGTAGCATCGCCTCGACCGCTGCACGACTGCGCATCTCGGTCGGTTGCTCCATGAGTGTGAGAATGCGCTCGCGCAGATCCTCCCCGGACTGCTGAACGCTCTCGTAGCGTGAGAGAATCGGCTGGGAACGTCCCGCCAGCTCATTGTACTGCGCACGCGAGCCAATGGCGAGGAGCTCGTCGTAGGCACGATACCCTACAAACGCAACCAGAATCCCCACCATAACCGCCACACCGACGCAGATGATGAGGTTCATCTGAAATCCGATACCTCTTCCCATCTTCTTTCCTTGATCCAAAATCGTCTCTCCTTCCTTTGACGCAGATTCCCTCATGAGCATTGCGTCTCTGCACAGCCATGTGAGGCGTGCACATTCTCTATGCCTACCATATTCGACGCAACCTTTCTTTATCCTTCTTTAAGAAATGAATCCTGCCGGATTGGCGTAAATTTTTGTTCGCACCTTGACAGAAAATTCTCCACAGCGTGAGTACGCAACAATAAATGCGATACGAAAAAAGCTGTCGCACCTATGTGCAGCAGCTTTTTTCGTTCAAATACATATCAGATATTAAATCGACCAACCTCGTTCTGCAGATCGGTCGCAACCTGTGCGAGGCTCTCACTCGCCTCTGCGATGTCCGCGAGTGCCTGCGTCTGCGAATCCACCGATGCTTCGG
>CAUTTS010000036.1:0-22716 GCA_963541465.1 uncultured Selenomonas sp. | reverse complement strand
CTATGCGTCCGGTTTGCTGCCTCAATCGGACAAAAAATCTACGCCAATCTGGCATGCCTCATTTTATCAGCGATTCCTATAGAAAAGAATAAGAACGCCCGCACATCGAACACAATGTGTGGGCGTTCTTATTCTTCCTTTATCGAAATGCGCCGTAAAACCCCTCGCTTCAGCTATGGGGATATAAGGCGCGTCCGCCGAATTTGCGTAAGCAATTGAAGGCGGACGACTGCTCTAGCCATTGTATTAGCTATAAAAATGTAATATAATACATCTATGGACAGAGTATATCATTCAAACCATAACATTGTGTATTCCTGTAAGTATCATATTGTGTTTTGCCCGAAATACCGTCGCAAAGTGCTGGTCAATGGCGTGGACACGAGACTGAAGGAACTTGTGCAATCCATCGCTGACGAGAACCGTTTTGAAGTCATTGAGATGGAAGTCATGCCGGACCATGTGCATTTGCTTTTGGAGGTAGACCCGCAGTTCGGGATCCACAAGGCGGTAAAGACCATAAAGGGCAAGACCTCAAGAATACTTCGACAGGAATTTCACTGGCTGACAACAAAGCTGCCAACGCTTTGGACAAACTCGTATTTCTGCTCGACGGTAGGAGGCGCGCCACTGGAAATCGTCAAGCAGTACATTGAAAGCCAAAAAACTTCGCAAAGGAAGTGAGGAAATGGAGACGTATACACTGGGCTACAAGTTCCGTATCTATCCGGACAAGGAACAGACGGAGCTCATCAACCGCACGCTCGGTTGCTGTCGTTTTGTCTACAATCATTTTCTCGCTGTCCGTCGTGACCAGTGGCAGGCCAACCACAAGTCCATAGGCTATCTTGAGACAGCGCGTCTCCTGACGGATCTGAAGAAGCGCGAGGAAACTTCCTGGCTGAAGGAAGTGGACAGCATGGCCTTGCAGGAATCCCTGCGCAACCTTGACCGCGCGTTCCAGAACTTCTTCAAGCTGCACACCGGCTACCCGCACTTCAAGTCGAAGCACAGCCACAGCCAGTCGTACAGGACGCGCAACCAGTCGAACGGTGTCCGCATTGTCGGCAATAGAATCAAGCTGCCGAAAATCGGCTTTGTGAAAGTCAAGCAGAGCCGCGCTTTCGACGGCAGGGTTCTCTTTGCCACAGTGAGCCGCGCCGCGTCAGGGAAATACTATGTCTCGCTCTGCGTGGAGCAGGACAAGGAAAAGCTCGTGCACCCGAACAAAGGCGGGCAGATTGGCATTGATATCGGCCTCAAGGCGTTCTACACGGACAGCAGCGCGAATACCGTAGAGAACCCGCATACGCTGAAAAAGCTCCTTGTGAAGTTAAAGCGCGAGCAATGCCGCCTGTCACGCAAAATGTCAAAGTCTCAGAACAGAGACAAGGCGCGTATCCGCCTTGCCCGCGTGCATGAGCGCATTGCAAATATCCGCAAGGATTTCCTGCACAAGCAGACGACACGGCTAGCCCGTGAGAACCAAACGGTAGCCGTGGAGCACCTGAATGTGAAGGGAATGCTCAAGAACCACAGGCTCGCGCAGGCAATCTCGGATGTAGGCTGGTCAGAGTTCTTCCGCCAGCTTGCCTACAAGACAGAATTGCACGGCGGGGAACTCCTGGAAGTCGAGACGTTCTATCCGTCGAGCCAGACCTGTTTTGCCTGTGGCTGCCAGAACAAGCTGGTCAAGGACTTGAACGTCCGCGATTGGGTTTGCCCTGTCTGCGGCGAGTACCACGACCGCGACCATAATGCGGCGAGGAATATCCTGCGGCACGCCTTGGCAAGCAAAGCCGGGACGGCCTGAGAACATACAGAAAATACCGTGGGGCACACGGAAATTCACGCTTGGGGAAATCGTGTAAGACGCCAATTCTTTGGAGGCGGCGCAGTGGTTGTCGAACCAAGAATCCCCTGCCTTTAGGCATGGGGGAGTGTCAAGGATTCTTCTTCAGCCACGTACTCCACGGTACGGCATAGCCGTTCCCGTGATTCTGCTGAACGTAGTCGTAGAACTTTGCGATCATCTCTGTCTTGTGATGGTAGTCTGCGTCCTCCCATCCTGTCGCCGCGTGCTGCGTGGTCGGATCGTAGGCGAGGTATGCCCCGCCGAGCAGGTACTGACGATAGAGGATGTCCTTCAGTGGGACGGAGGGATTTTTCATCATATCGTACATTGCCATGAAGCTGGTTGTACGTCCCTTGCCTGCCTGACAGTGAAAGTGCATCCATGTGTCCGCAGGCATTTTCTTTACGAGATCGACAAAAGCGTCGATGGTCTGCGGCTCTGCCCACTTGTGATCGGTGACAGCGAGACGAACGTAGCGCACGCCTGCACCTTCGACCAACTCGCGTTCCGTCATCGCCTCGGTGATGCGAACGGTCTGCGGATTCTTGGGCTGCTTTTTCTTATCGAGGTGCGCGAGCACGACGTCCTTGCCCTGTGCGCTGCGGATGCGCGTGTTCTCGTCGCGCAGCGCCTCGTGCTGCGTCCTGCTGATATTGCCCCAGTCGTGCTTGCCGTACCAACTGACGGCATTTCCGTTCATGAAGCCGTGCGACTCCTGCCGTAGATCGACGATGCAGATCGCGCCCACTGTGCGCGCGTGCAGGTTGTTCAGCAGCGCGTGAAAGGCAGGGGCGGAGAACTCCGCACTCCCCGAGAGCGGCAGGGCGTCCAGTCCTTCCCGCGAGGGCGTGTAGTTCGGGTCAACGCCGAACTTCGCCGCGTCTGTCCGCGTTTGGAACGGTGATGCCGCCGTGCGGAAATTGTGCGGCAGATCCGCCGCATCCCCCGCCGCCGCGTCGATGCGCCAGACATACCCGCGGTAGTCTGCATTCGCATCGGCAGCAGAGACCGTGTACGGGATAACGCAGAGCGTGTATAACAGTAGGATAGAGAATAGATACTTGAATGATTTCATGAGATTCCTCCAGTATAGATACCCTCATGTAAATAACTTGCTTTTTTTAGTATGTCAAAACACCTGAGACTGGAAAGTGGTGGAGAGGAAACGAATAGGCGGCTGTGATACTAGAAGATGTTTTCAACTTCGTACAACAACCGCTCTTTGTAAACTGGAGTGTCTTTAATTAACTCGTTTTTTGATTTACTTTTTTTTACTAGAATTAGTGAGAGCCGTTTTATAGCTATCCAGAGCTTTTTCTCTTATTTCCTGCATTTCCTTGTCATCTTTGACACGTCTTAGTTCTGTGACTTTGCTCATGCCAAGCATAGTAATGATAACATCTTTTTCTTTATTGTAACTGATGTTGTTGTTTCCTACCCCGTTGGCTTGAACCTGTATTACAGCATCATCCTTGTTATTCATGGTTCCAATCCACTCGAGTGGTTTTCCTTCTTTTAACGTAGCAGCATCGCCCTCACCAGTCCCCTGTAAGACACTCATAGTGATGACAAAAGTTTTATCATCTTGCTGTTTTATGGTGAAGATTGGGGTGACACCAAGAGCTTTTTCAGTGGCCCATGTACCAACAATTTTGTTTTGCCCACAGCCAGACATAAATAAGGTGAGAATTAAAAGAAGTACAACCCCAGAAAATGATAATTTGTACATGTCCATTCTCCTTTGCGCTGAGAAAATATAACCAATAGGGTTTTTAATATTTTACAATACATTTTAATATAGTGCAATACTTTGGAAAAGATGGTTCTGTGACGTCGATTGTATAATTAAGTTGCACATATAAAAAGTCCATAGCGGAAGCCATGTGGTAAAATAGAGTTGAACAGATCCATCTACCCAAGGAGATCCGCTATGGAACAACTAAAGTGTACCACAAACTCATCGCATCGCAAAGGGGCATTGATATTGTCAAGAACAGTTGACAAATTTCTCACAAGGAAACGAATGCTTAAGCAGTCGCAGCAATGGAGTCATAGAACTGTCGACGTTTCACCATCGGAGGAAGCCCACCGTTTGATGAACAAATTCGACGGTTGTTCCAATAGCTCATGAAGTATCGCCACACCAGAACCTTCAACTCCTCTGTTGTCATCTTCTTTGTGTCATAGCGTCCATAGAGAAGCTCCGACTTCATGCGCGCCCACATACTCTCACAACGCGCGTTATCATGACAGCGTCCACCGGCACTGTTCATGCTTTGACGAATCCCATCGATTTGAATTGCCTCCCGATACAGCTGACTCGTGTACTGGCTGCCGCGATCCGAATGCAGGATTGCTCCCCTGAGCATCGGGTAGGAAATCATGGCGTTATCAAGCATCTGCACACACAGAGAAGCCCTCATATTCGTATCCATAGAAAGTCCGAGCACGCCGGCGTCATAGCAGTCAAAGAGTGCTGAAATATAGAGCTTTCCATCACACGCCGAAATCTCTGTCATGTCAGTGACACACCTAGAAAGAGGTGTGTCGGCATGAAAATCACGGTGCAGGAGATCCTCCGACATCTGTGCCTGCCGATCTGCTTTGGTGATACCGTTCGGCTTATGATTGGGACGATGACTTAAGCCGATCTCTTCCATGATACGGTAAACGGTGCGTTCACTCGAAATACGGATGCCCTCCGGCTGCCTGATCTTGAGTGCCTGATACATACGGATTCTTCCGTAGGTATCGTTGCATTCATCCTCTGCATGGATCTGTATCATGGCATCGGCAAGTTCCTGATATTTCCATGGGCGGTCTTTGCTCACCAAATACTGATAAAATCCCTGCCTTGTGACATGGAGCAGTCTGCAATAAAAACTGATATTCCCTTTGTGTGTGCCGTCTGCTGTCTTGAACGCAATAAACTTCATACGTTCGTTTTTGTTGACTTCAGACGGCTCGCGGCGAAAAAAGCGCTTGCTTCTTCCAGAAAGTCGTTTTCTTTCTTCAGTCGCCGAATTTCCTTGTCCTGTGCTTTGAGCTGTGCGCGCAGCTGTACGAGTTCCTCGTGCAAGCTCAGAGCACTCTGTGGTGTTTGCGTTCCGCACCCGAGATCCAGATACCCAAGCCGATGGGCACGTGTCCATGTATACATTGTATTCTTGGAAATCCCCAACTCTTTGGCGGCTTTTGCCTGACCGATTTCCTGCCCCAGCTTGACTGCCTGTACCTTAAATTCGTGATCGTATTGCCTGTTTGTTGCCATTGTGACCTCTCCTTCTCCTCTTTAACTTTATCTAAATTCCTTGCGAAGAAGTTGTCAACTTTATTTATACAACATCACATCTCACATTCGAGGAAAGAGTCATCATCCAGACCAGACTCCGCGATGGCTGGTCTGCTCCAAAAATTGCCCAGGAAATCGGATGCGCACCCAACACCGTTCGCAACGAAATCAAGCGAGGCAAGGTTCTGCTCTACAATGGAAGGCATGAGGGATATCGTGCGGTGAATGGACAGGACACATACGAGGCAAATCGTGAAAACTGCGGGCGCACATCACTGCATAGGGGAAGAAAGGCATTTCTCACCTATGTGGTGAAAATGTTCCAGGAAAAGAAGTGGTCGCTGGATGTCTGTGTCGGACGTGCACTGCTTACCGGTACATTCCGCAGGAATGAAATCGTCTGCACAAAAACACTGTATAACTATGTCACGAAGAATCTGCTGCAACCACTCAAAAGCATCGATCTGCCGGAGCGTACCAAGCGAAAGAAAAGACATCACCGTGTTGCGAGTGAGGCACGCACCGATGGGCATAGTATTGATGATCGTGACCCCTGTATTATGACACGTACAACCTTCCGGCACTGGGAAACCGACCTGATACTTGGTGGATGCGGAGGAAAGGAGGCTCTTCTTGCCATTGCTGAGCGCAAGAGCCGATTCCCGTGTTTGCACAAAGTGAAGGACAAAAAGAGCAGTTCCATCATGGAGGCGCTGCGCTCCATTCAAGAAGAGTTCGGTGCCTCTTTCGAAGAACTTTTTGAGACGATTACGACGGATAATGGGACGGAGTTTTCGCGCCTTCCCGAACTTGAAGAGGGACGTCGTTTACGCATCTACTACGCGCATCCATATTGTCCGAGTGACAAAGGGATGATCGAGAACATTAACCGCATCATATGACGTTTTATCCCAAAGGGAATGCGTTTAGAGGAGTGCACGGCTGATGAGATCATTGCGATACAACAATGGCTCAGAGACCTGCCACGAAAGAAACTCGGCTACTATACGGCACAGGAATGTTTCCTGCATGAGTGCCATAAGGCTTCCGTTTAATAATCTTTTTTACTGTGCAACTTATTCTTGCAATCCACCGATGGTTCTGTGATTTACATACTAAGTTGGAATAGAGTCAACGCCTGTTCCTTGAAAAA
The DNA here is from genome assembly GCA_963541465.1 of uncultured Selenomonas sp. Classification (GTDB taxonomy): domain Bacteria; phylum Bacillota; class Negativicutes; order Selenomonadales; family Selenomonadaceae; genus Centipeda. The sequence continues at coordinate 16,416 of CAUTTS010000036.1, read as the reverse complement.
TCGCCGTTCCCGTGCTAGAATAGCATGACTATGTATGCTGCGGGAGGGATTCCTTTGTACGAAAAAGTAGATACAAATCTGGATTTTGCCGCGCGCGAGAAAGCTGTTGCGGATTTTTGGCGCGAGAATCATATTGCACAGCGTGCCGTTGACCAGCGTGAGGGCTGCGATACGTTCACGTTCTACGACGGCCCGCCGACGGCGAATGGCCGCCCGCATATCGGGCACGTTTTGACGCGTGTCATCAAGGATATGCTGCCGCGCTATCAGTCGATGAAGGGACGCAAGGTGCTCCGCAAGGCGGGCTGGGACACACATGGGCTTCCCGTCGAGCTGGAGGTCGAGAAGGCGATCGGCATCAACGGCAAGGAGCAGATCGAGGAGTACGGCATCGAGCCGTTCATCAAGAAATGCCGTGAGTCTGTCTGGAAGTACAAGAGCATGTGGGAGCAGTTCTCCGATGTCGTCGGGTTCTGGGCGGATATGGAGCATCCCTACATTACGTATGAGAACGACTTCATCGAGTCCGAGTGGTGGGCGCTGAAGGAGATCTGGAAGAAGGGGCTGCTCTATCAGGGGCATAAGATCGTCCCGTACTGCCCGCGCTGCGGAACGCCGCTCTCCTCACACGAGGTAGCGCAGGGCTATAGGGATGTCACCGAGCGCTCTGCCATCGTGATGTTCAAGGCGGCGGACGAAGATGCCTATTTCCTCGCATGGACGACGACCCCGTGGACGCTCCCGTCGAACCTCGCCCTCTGCGTGAACCCGAACGTGACCTACGTCAAACTGCGCGTCTACGGCAAGGTCTACTACCTCGCCGAGGAGCTTGTGGACAGCGTGTTCGACGGCTCGTGGGGCGAGCGTGAGGAGCTCGCCGCGATGAAGGGAAGAGAGCTTGAGTACCGCAAGTACGAGCCGCTCTATCCCTTTGTGACGCAGGACGTGCGCGACAAGGCGTTCTTCGTGACCTGTGACGACTACGTTACGACGGAGGACGGCACGGGCATCGTTCACATGGCTCCGGCCTTCGGTGAGGACGATAACCGCGTCTGCCGCAAGTATCATATGCCGTTCGTCCAGTTCGTCAACGAAAAGGGCGAGATGACCGAGGAGACGGATTGGCCGGGCGTCTTCGTGAAGGATGCGGATCCGCTGATTCTCGACGATCTCGAAAAGAGCGGCAAGCTCTTCAAGGCACCGGAGTTCACGCACAGCTATCCACACTGCTGGCGTTGCGATACGCCGCTCATCTACTACGCGCGCGCCTCGTGGTTCATCCGCATGACGGCCGTGCGCGATGAGCTCGTTGCGAACAACAAGACGGTCAACTGGATCCCGCCGTCCATCGGCGAGGGGCGTTTCGGCAACTGGATCGAGCATGTGCAGGACTGGGGCATCAGCCGCAACCGCTACTGGGGGACGCCGCTCAATATATGGAAATGCTCTTGCGGGCATGAACATGCGGTTGGCTCGATTGCGGAGCTGCGCGAGCTGCAGCCAAACTGCCCGGCGGACATCGAGCTGCATCGCCCGTACATCGACGCGATCACGTTTCCGTGCCCGGAGTGCGGAGAGACGATGCACCGTGTGCCTGAGGTCATTGACTGCTGGTTTGACTCGGGATCGATGCCGTTTGCTCAGTGGCACTATCCGTTTGAAAACAAGGAAATCTTTGAAAAATACTTCCCGGCGGACTTCATCTCCGAGGCCGTCGATCAAACGCGTGGCTGGTTCTACTCACTGATCGCCATCAGCACGTTGCTCTTTGACAAGAGCCCCTATCGGAATGTCATTGTGCTCGGCCATGTGCAGGATAAAGACGGGCAGAAGATGAGTAAGTCCAAGGGCAACGCCGTTGACCCGATGGATGCGCTCGGTCGGCACGGGGCGGACGCGATCCGCTGGTACTTCTATGAGAACAGCGCACCGTGGCTGCCGAACCGCTTCCACGACGATGCCGTGCAGGAGGGCGCGCGCAAATTCATGGGAACGCTGTGGAACACCTACGCGTTCTACGTGCTCTATGCGAACATCGACGAATTCGATCCGACCAAGTATACGCTGGACGATGACCAGCTTTCGGTGATGGATCGCTGGGTGCTCTCGCGCCTGAACACGATGGTGCGCACGGTGGACGACTGCCTCGGTCACTATCGCGTCACAGAGGCGGCCAAGGCACTGCAGTCCTTCGTCGAAGAGCTGTCGAACTGGTATGTCCGCTGCTGCCGCAGCCGCTTCTGGGCGAAGGGCATGGAGCAGGATAAGGTGAACGCCTATCTGACGCTCTATACGGCACTCGTGACGACGGTGAAGGCGGCGGCGCCGATGGTGCCGTTCATCACGGAGAGCATCTACCGCAATCTGGTCTGCTCCGTGGATAAGAATGCGCCGATCTCGGTGCACCTCGCGGACTTCCCGACGGCAAACGAGGCGTGGATTGATCCCGCGCTTGAGGACAATATGGAGGTCGTGCTTGAGGTCGTAACGCTCGGCCGTGCGGCACGCAACGCAGCAAACATCAAGAACCGCCAGCCGGTGGGGCAGATGTATGTCAAGGCGTCACATAAGCTGCCGGACTTCTTCGTGAAGATCATCGAGGATGAGCTGAACATCAAGGAGGTCATCTTCCGCGACGATATGTCGGACTTCCTCGCCTATCATGTCAAGCCAAATTTCCACGTCCTCGGGCCGAAGGTCGGAAAGCAGATGGGCGCGGTCAAAAAGGCACTGGAGGCGAGCGACGGTGCAGCCGTCAAGGATGCTCTCGCCGGGGACGGAAGCTATACGCTTCATCTGCCCGACGGCGATGTCACGGTGACGGCAGAGGATGTCGAGGTGACAGTCTCCCAGCGCGATGGGTATAACTGTCAGAGTTATGGCGACGTGACGGTCGCTCTGTCAACCACGCTCACCGAGGCACTGATCGAGGAGGGCTTTGTCCGCGAGATCATCAGCAAGGTGCAGACGATGCGCAAGGAATGCGGCCTTGAGGTGACGGATCACATTGCGCTCGACCTCTCGGGCAACCCGCGCCTCGTCGAGATCGCACGCAGGAACGAGACGTTCATCCGCGAGATCACCCTTGCCGACAGCCTCTCCTGCGATGCACCGATGGGCACGAGCAAGGAGTGGAACATCAACGGCGAGAAGCTGACGCTAAGTATTAAATAATAAGAAGTTTTTTTGAAGATGGGCTGTTGTGCAGGGATTTTTCGTTCTCGTACAGCAGCCTCTTTCTATTGACAATATGGGGGCGGGACGTATAATAAGAATGAATTACTGTGTTATTGAGGGGAGTGATCGCATTGGTAAAATTCAGTTACTACGGACATGCGGCATTTTTGCTGGATGATGGGACGCATAAGGTGCTCGTTGACCCCTTTTTGACAGGGAATCCCGTCGCGAGCGTTAAGGCGGACGATGTGGAGTGTGACTATATTCTCGTTTCTCATGCGCACGGAGATCATCTGGGCGATGCGCCGTCGATCGCAGCGCGTACCGGGGCGAAGATTGTCTCGACGCCGGAGGTCATCAGTGTCTGCGAGAGTCAGACGCTGGCGGAGATTGCATCCTGCCCAATGAACATCGGCGGTTCGCTCAATCTGCCGTTCGGCAAGGTGCGTATGACGTTCGCCCAGCACAGCGCGGGTGTGGCGGGCGGGATCGCCTGCGGGTTCGTCGTGTATATCGGCGGCAGGACGGTCTACTATGCGGGCGATACGGCGCTGTTCAGCGATATGCAGCTCATCGGACGCAAGGACAGCATCGACTATGCCGTTCTGCCCATCGGCGATAACTATACGATGGGGCTTGAGGATGCGGCGATGGCAGCGCAGTGGGTCAACGCGGGGCACGTGATCCCCATTCACTACAATACGTGGCCGATCATCAAACAGGAGGCACGGCATTACAAGGATGTGACGGAAGCTATGACGCGGGCCCGCGTGCATATCATGGCACCCGGAGATACGATGGAGCTTTGATGCAGGTGCGGAAGACGCCTCTGCTCGTTCTCCTCGGCCCTACGGCAGTGGGCAAGACAGCACTCTCGCTGCAGCTTGCGGAGCGGCTCGGCACGGAGATCATCTCGGGGGACTCGATGCTCGTCTATCGCGGCTTTGACATTGGCAGTGCGAAGCCGCGTGCGGAGGAGTGCGCCCGTGTGCCGCATCATCTCGTCGATGTGCTCGATGCTGATGCGCCGTTCTCCGTAACGGAGTTTGTCGTGCGCGTGTCGGAGCTCGTACGTGACTTTGATGCGGCAGGGCGGCTGCCGTTCGTCGTCGGAGGGACGGGGCTCTATGTCAAGGCACTCGTCGAGGGATATGACTTCAACGTGACGCAGGAGCATACGTGCTTTCGTCATGCCATGGCAGGCGTTGCCGCACGCCGCGGAAATGCCCGCGTACATCGCTTCCTCGCGCATCGTGACCCCGCTGCGGCTGAGCAGATCCACGCGAACAATCTGCGCCGCGTGATCCGCGCGATCGAGGTCGCGCGCTACGGTGATGAGAGCATCTCGCGTGCGCGTGCGATGGAGCACGGGTCAATGCCCTATGATGCCCTCGTGATCGGACTCATGCGGGAGAGGGCACATCTCTATGCGCGCATCAATGAGCGTGTTGAGGCGATGTTTGCTGCAGGGCTGTGCGAGGAGGTGCAGCATCTTTTGGACAGCGGTGTGCGCCGTGATGCTCCGGCGATGAAGGGGATCGGCTATAAGGAGACGGCAGCGTATCTTGCAGGAGAGATCACGCGCGCGGAGGCGATCGCGGCCGTGCAGACGGCAACGCGGCATTTTGCGAAGCGTCAGCTGACGTGGTATCGGCGGATGCCCTACATCCGCTGGTACGATGCGGATGCGTGGACGGATCCGGAGCTGTTGGAGCGTATTTTAATGGATATAAAGGAATGGCGAGCAAAAGGAGAGGCAAAGGATGACGGCCAAGATCATCAATCTGCAGGATAACTTTCTCAATCAGGTGCGCAAAGACGGGATTCCCGTGACGATTCATCTCGTGAACGGCTTTCAGATTAAGGGGACGGTGCGCGGGTTTGACAATTTCGTCCTCATGGTGGATGCGATGGGGAAACAGCAGATGATTTATAAGCATGCGGTCTCGACCATCACACCGGCTCAGCCGGTGCGGACGGGCGACGATGCGTCGTAATCACGCCGAACAACGCTGCTGTACCGCCTGCGGTGCAGCGGCTTTTTCCTTTTTATCTGTTCCCTGATGGAGGAGGAGCGATGAAGCAGCGAGGGTTTGAGATCGTCTCGGCGTACGCAGGGGTGGACGTACTCCTCCCCGCGCGTAAGACGGGGGCGAGTGCGGGCTATGATCTTGCCGCAGCGACGGCAGTGGAGATCGTCCCGCAGGGCTTTGCCATGGTGCCGACGGGGGTCAAGGCGTATATGCAGGCGGATGAGGTTCTGCTGCTCTACATTCGCTCAAGCATGGCGGTGAAACGTCAGCTCATGCTGATGAACGGTGTCGCTGTGATCGATGCAGACTACTATGGAAATGCGGACAACGAGGGGCATATTATCGTTCCCCTATACAATTACGGACGGGAGCCCGTGTCGATTGCGGCGGGGGAGCGGATCGCGCAGGGCATCTTTACGCGGTATCTGACGGCGGATGGCGATAGGGCGGGATGCGGACGGGCGCGCAGCGGCGGCTTTGGCTCGACGGGCGCATAGCAGCATCCGTACGTCTGCATTTTGACAGGAAAACGAAACTCATTTATAATGATATCCGTATGATTTTAGGGGAAACGGTATGATTTGCCCACACAGGAGATCTTTATGAAACTTTCAACGAAGGGGCGTTACAGTGTCACGGCACTCTATGAGCTCGCCCTTCACTACGGCAAGGGCGTTGTTCCGCTGCATGCGATTGCAGCGACACAGGGGATCTCCGAGCACTATTTGGAGCAGCTGATGGTGCCGCTGCGCCGCGCAGGACTGGTTGAGAGTGTGCGCGGGGCGCAGGGAGGCTATACGCTCGCGCTTCCGCCGGAGGAGATCACGATTGGGCGGATCATCACGGCCGTGGAGGGCCCGATCGCCCTCGTGGACTGCCTGCTGACGGATGCGGAGGCGCGCGACCAGAGCTGTGAGCGCGCCGGGAACTGCGTGACGCGTCAGATCTGGGAGGAGGTCTGTGACAGCATCAACAGTGTGCTGAACAATATTGCCCTCTCCGATCTCGTACAGCGTGGACATCGTCGTGCGGGGTGCAATCAGTGATGCCGGTTTACCTCGACTATGCCGCCACGACGCCGCTCGATGCGCGTGTCCTCATGGCGATGCAGCCATATCTGACGGAGGTGTGCGGGAATCCATCGAGCCTGCACTGTTTCGGACAGGCGGCGCGGCGCGGCGTCATGCGTGCCCGGGAGGAGGTGGCGGCACTCATCGGTGCATCTCCATCGGAGGTGTTCTTTACGAGCGGCGGGACGGAGAGCGATAACTGGGCTCTGCGTGGTCTGACGGAGGAGCGACGAAAGGCAGGCTGCCGGCATATTGTGACCTCCGCTGTTGAGCATCCTGCCGTCCGCGAGACCTGCCGCGATCTGGCGGCACACGGGTATGCACTGACGGAGGTGCCCGTCGATGCTGCAGGGCGCGTTGCTCCGTCCGATGTGGCGGCGGCACTGCGTGAGGATACGGCGTTGGTCTCGATCATGACGGCGAACAACGAGGTTGGGACGATCCAGCCGATTGCGGAAATCGGTGCGCTCCTTCGGGCGCGCGGGATCCCGTTTCATACGGACGCCGTGCAGGCGGCGGGGCATATTCCACTCGATGTGGAGGAACTGCACGTCGATGCGCTCTCGCTTTCGGCGCATAAATTCTGCGGCCCGAAGGGCGTCGGCGTGCTCTACGTGCGCCGCACGTTGCGGATTGCCCCGCTTCTATATGGCGGCGCACAGGAACGCGATATGCGCGCGGGCACGGAGAATGTGGCGGGGATCGTCGGCTGCGGCTGTGCGGCGGTGCTTGCTCGTGCGGAGATGAGCGCAGAGGCTGTGCGCCTGCGCGCTGCAGCTGAGTCGCTGCGCACCGCACTTTCGGACATCGACGGCATTCGATTTTACGGGCACAGAGAGGAGCGGTTGGCGGGCATCCTGAGCTTTGGTATACGGGACATCCCGCAGGATGCGCTGCTCATCCGCCTCGATCTCGCGGGCTTTGCCGTATCGGGCGGCAGTGCGTGCAGTGCGGGGGCGGCGCACCCGTCTCACGTCCTGTGTGCGATGGGCTGCCCGCCGGAAGAGGCGCGCACAGCGATCCGTGTGAGTTTCGGACGCTTTACGCGCGAGGATGATGTGGCGGCGTTCGCCGATACGGTTCGTGCCATCGCAAAAGAGTAGAATTACGGAAGCACTGATAAATTCAGCACCGCCATCTTAGCGCATCTTTTTTGCCCGCTTTTTGTCGGCAAATCCTCCACATAGCTTTGGCTATGCGTCCGGTTTGCCTCCTCAATCGGACGAAAAAATCTACGCCAATCTGACGGACTTCATTTTATCAGCGATTCCTTACCTGAAAAAATTTGTTTTTGCCGTGCACTTTGTGTATAATCAAAAGAAATGTTTTGAAAATCATTGATTCTAGATTGGTATAGATTGGGAGGAAACTTCATGGTCGGAGACATCCTGCGCAGCGCTCGTGTCAAGCAGGGACTGACAATTGCAGATATAGAAAAAGGGACAAGCATCCGTGCTCTTTACATCGAAAGCATTGAGCAGGGCAATATCGACAATCTGCCCGGCATGGTCTATGCCAAGGGATTTGTACGCAATTATGCGGGCTTCTTGCATCTGGATGCGGAGGAACTGGTACAGCAGTTCGCCGAGGAGAACGGCACGGCGGCTGCTCCGGCGGCACCGACCGCCGAGGAGAAGCCACGGCGCATCTCACTCAACAACATCGGCGATGCGTCGCTCTCTGAGATCTCCATCGGCGGCAGGAAATCTTCCTCTGCGGGAATGCTCGGCAAGCTGGTCGCCGGTATCGTGGTGCTCGTCGCACTGGTCGGCGGCGGGGCGGCACTCGTCTCGTTCATCAATGCTCCGACGCGTGAGACGGTCGCACCGACGGCACCTGCGCGTGCGGAGAGCCAGCCGACGCAGACGCCGGCAGCAGAAGCGAACGCCGTGGATGAGGCACGTGCGGCATCGCCAGCGAAGGATGTGCGCGTGAGCGTGCGCCTCACCGAGCGCTGCTGGACGGAGGTGACGGTCGACGGAAAGACCGTCTTTGAGGGGCTGCTCGAAGAGGGCAAGACCGAGAACTGGCAGGGCAAGGAGTCCATCGTTCTGCGTGCGGGCAACGCCGGAGCCCTTGAGGTGACGGTAAACGGGAAGAAGCTCGGCACGTTCGGCGATGAGGGCGCTGTTGTTGAGCGCACCTTTACACGGACGACGAAGTCACTGGAGGATGCCGCTGCTCCCAGCGGCGATGCAGACGGCGAACAGCCGAAAAAGAGCACAGCGAAGCGTACGCAGAGCCGCAGTCAGTAACGTGATGCGTGAGAGAGGGTGAGGGCAATGCGATGCCCTTTTTGCAAAGAACCGGACAGCCGTGTCATTGATTCCCGTGCGGCAGAGGAGGGAATGACCATCCGTCGTCGCCGTGAGTGCGGCAAGTGCGGGCGGCGGTTTACGACGTACGAGGTGGTGGAGCGTCTGCCGCTCATGGTTGTCAAGCGTGATGGCCGCCGGGAACCGTTCAGCCGCGACAAGCTGCTGACGGGCATCATACGCTCCTGTGATAAGCGCGACATCTCGATGGAACAGATCACAAAATTCGTGGCAGAGATCGAGCATGAGATCCGCAACTGCACGGAGCCCGAAGTGCCCTCCGAGAAGGTCGGTGCGATCGTCATGGAGCATTTGAAAGACTTTGATGAGGTCGCTTACATTCGCTTCGCCTCGGTCTATCGGAAGTTCGATGATATTACGAATTTCATCGAGGAGCTGGAGACGCTGCGTGCACATCGTGAGAAAGAATGAAAGGCAGAGTGGAGATTGGATCATCGACTGAGGGAACGTCTGCGGGCACGTCTGGCGCAGGAGCGCGGGTATTATCGCTATCCTGCGGGCGCGCGCACGCGGTTTGCTCTCGTCTATCCCAATACATACTTTGTCGGCATGTCGAACCTCGGGCTGCACATTGTCTATGCGCTGCTGAATGAGCGCAGTGATACGGCGTGTGAGCGCGTCTTTCTGCCCGATCGCGATGAGATGCCGCGCTATGTGCGCACGAATACGCCGATGATGAGCGTGGAGACGCAGACACCGCTCGCGGACTTCGCCATCGTCGGCTTTGCCATTTCGTTTGAGATGGATTATTTTCATGTCGCGGAAATGCTCGCACGCAGTCATATCACGACACTTGCCGCAGATCGCACGGCACATGACCCCCTCGTTATCGCGGGAGGGCCATGTGCCACGTTCAACCCCGAACCGCTCGCTGCGCTGATCGATGCCTTTGTCATCGGTGAGGGGGAGGCGATCCTTCCTGCGATGATGGACGCCTATCATGCGGGGCTGCATGCGGGCGACGACCGCACAGCACTCCTGCAGCGCCTTTCCCACGTCCCCGGGGTCTATGTCCCGGCACTCTATACGCCCGCATACGATGCGGAGGGGCATCTGACGGCACTCCTGCCGCAGGCGGGGGCACCGTCCCGTGTGTCGCGGCAGTGGGTGGAGGATCTCGACGCTCACCCCGCCCATACGGTTGTCATTACGGACGATACGGAGTTCAACTTTTACCTCATAGAGACGGCGCGCGGGTGCGGACGTCACTGCCGCTTCTGCATGGCGGGCTACTGCTTTCGCCGCCCACGCAACCACTCTCTCGCCGTCATCGAGGGCGAGGTGCGCGACGCCCTTGCCTACGGCAAAAAGATCGGACTCATGGGCGCGGCGATCTCGGACTACCCAGAGATCGATGCCCTCTGCCGCTCCATTCTCGGGGAGGGGCTGTCCATGTCGGTCGCGTCCTTCCGCGCGGACTCCGTGACGAAGGAACTCGTGGAGTCGCTTGCGGCGAGCGGTCTGAAGACCCTGACCATAGCCCCTGAGGCGGGCAGTGCGCGGATGCGCGCGGTCATCAACAAGGGCATCGAGGAACATCATCTCTTCACGTCGGTTGATCTCGGCGCGGCGGCGCATATCCCGAATTTCAAGCTGTATATCATGGTGGGGCTGCCCTTCGAGGCGGATGAGGACATCGACGCGATCATCGACCTCACACAGCGCCTGCGTTCCTACATGGACGAAAAGGGCTGCCGCGGCATGCTGACCCTCAGTGTGAATCCCTTCGTCCCCAAGCCGTTTACGCCGTTTCAGTGGATGGCAGCGGCGGAGAAAAAGCGGATGGACGCGGTGATGAAGCGCCTGACGCAGGTACTCAGCCGACACAAAAAGATCGTCGTACACTTTGAGTCACCGAAGGAAGCGCGTGTCCAGTCCATTCTCGCACGCGGCGACCGCCGCCTTGCCGCGCCGCTCATGCGTGCGGCGATGGGACGCGGGGCAAAGGATCTCGCGGCAGAGATGCGTGCGGACGGCCTCTCCGCAGAGGGCTATCTGTCGCCCGCGTGGACGGAAGGAACGTATCTGCCTTGGGATCATCTCGACATGGGCTTTTCCAAACACTATCTGTGGCAGGAATATGAGCGGGCAAAGGAGCTTCTGCCGACACCGATCTGCTTCGACGGCTGTCTGCGCTGCGGTGTCTGTAAACCTGCGGAAAGGATGACAGTATGAGCTTTGTACTGCGGCATCTCGGCAACAATCTGTGGAGCGGGCGGCTTGATCTCTTTCCGGGCGACGCCCTCGCGCATGGCTTCTCAGCGCGGCAGGGCGGCGTTAGTGCGCCCCCGTATGATACGCTGAACATGGCACTGCACGTGGAGGATGACCCTGCGGCTGTGTGGGAGAACCGCAGGCGGTACTGCGCGGCGCTGGGGCTCTCGGCAGAGCGGATCTGCACACCGCGTCAGGTGCATGGGACGGAGATCGTACGCGTTTTTCGCCGCGATGCGGGGCGCGGTGCGCGGGACTATGCGGACTGTATCGCCGATGCGGATGCGCTGATTACCAATGACAGCGGCGTCACGCTCCTCCTCTGCTATGCGGACTGCGTGCCCGTCCTCCTCTACGATCCTGTGCATCATGCCATCGCACTCGTTCACGCCGGCTGGCGTGGGACGGTGGAGCGGATCGCGGCAAAGACGCTCGTGCGTATGGCAGAGGAGTTCGGGACAAGCCCCACAGATGTCATTGCGGGGATCGGCCCCTCCATCTGCGCCGACTGCTATACGGTTGGCGACGAGGTCGCTGCGCAGTTCCGCCGCGCATTTTCGCATGACGCGGAGCGGATCGTCGCGGAGCGGGATAGAAAATACCATCTGGATCTATGGGCGGCGAACCGCCTTGCACTGGAAGAAGCGGGCGTCCCTCCGCAGCAGATTGACAGCGCACAGACGTGCACGTCGTGCGATCATACATGGTTTTACTCCTATCGTGCCGCAGACGGCAGGACGGGACGTCTGGCGGCAGTAATGGAGCTGAAATGAGTGAAGGAACGATGATCGGGGAGCAGATTCAAAAGGTACGTGCCGAGATCATGGCCGCGCGGGCGCGGCGGACGCACGTCTCGAAGGACGCGCCTGTGGAGCTGATTGCCGTGACGAAAAACCATCCCGTCGCGGCGATGCAGGAGGCCATTGATGCGGGCATCATGAACATCGGAGAGAACCGCATCCAAGAGGCGCTGGACAAGGCGGAGACGCTTGAGCGTGAGGTAAAATGGCATCTGATCGGACATCTGCAGACCAATAAGGCGAAATACGCCGTGCGTCAGTTTGATCTCATTCACTCGGTTGATTCCGTGCATCTTGCGGAGGCGGTGAATCGCGCGGCGGAGAAGTTCGGCAAGGTGCAGAATATCCTCGTGCAGGTTAATCTGGCGCGTGAGGAGAGCAAGTCCGGCGTCTACCGTGAGGATCTCGACGAGCTCCTCGCGGCAATTGATGGAATGGATTCGGTTCGCTTGCAGGGTTTTATGTGTATTGCGCCGAATTATGAGGATGTAGAGCAGTGCCGTCCGCTCTTTCGTGCGATGTACGAGCTGTACGGCACGATCAAGGCGGCAGAGCCGCACAAGGCAGACATCCGCTACCTTTCGATGGGCATGACACACGACTATCAAATTGCCGTCGAGGAGGGCGCGAACCTCGTGCGTGTCGGCACGGCGATTTTTGGTGCACGCAATTATACCCTAGGAGTGTGAGGGATTGTGAAGATTTTCAAGAATTTGTTCGGTATCTCGTCCGAGGAGGATGAGGAGCTCGAAGAGCGGGAAGAAAAGAAGCCTGCGCCCGTGACCGAGATCGGCTCGCGCACGGGACGGCAGCGCGTTGAGACAGGGGCAAATCTCTCGGGCTTTCCTGATTTTACCCCGCCGGCCGGTGCGGCGGCAGGGGCTACGCCGATCGACAACGTCGTCGCGGCGTACCGCATGAACGTCGTGGTGATCGAGCCGCAGTCGTTCGACGATGCGCAGCAGGTGGCGGTCAATCTCCAGAAGAAAAAGCCCGTCGTGCTGAATTTTGAAAAGACGGAAAAGAGTGTCGCGAACCGCATCATCGACTTCATCAGCGGAACGACGTACGCACTCAACGGCGACATCAAGAAGATCAGCAACAATGTCATCCTCTGCGCGCCGAGCAACGTCAACGTCAGTTACTCCGAGGATGAACACCGGCTGGGGGACAATATGCCCTTCATGGATCGGTAGGTGCACATGCGAAACGCATGGAAGATCGGCATCATCGGCGGCGGTGCAATGGCAGAGGCGATGATCGCGGGCATGACGGCGGAGAAGGGCGTGCCGTCGCCGCAGATCTACGTATCGGATCACAAGGCGGCACGGTGCTGCGTACTTCATGAGCAGTATCACGTAAATGCACAGGTCGGGGCAGAGGATTTTCTGCCCCGTATTGACGTTCTTGTTCTGGCGGTAAAGCCCTCTGCTGCGTGCGCGGCGATGCGGGAGACGGCACCTCTGCTGCGCAGCGATGCGCTCGTGATCTCCATCGTAGCAGGGCTGACGATGGCGCAGATTGCGGCGGAATACCCGGGGCATCCGATTGTTCGCGCGATGCCGAACACCCCGCTGGCCGTTGGCGCGGGGATGTCCGCCTATGCGTGCAGTGACGATGCCGACGCGTCCGCACGCGAGGCGGCGAATGTCGTGCTTGGCACGGCGGGGCGCGTCGTCGAGGTAAAGGAGCATGACCTCGATGCGGTGACGGGGCTCTCGGGCAGTGGCCCTGCCTATGCGTTCCTCATGCTTGAGGCATTGACCGACGGCGGCGTTGCGGCTGGGCTGCGCCACGAGACGGCGTCCCTGCTCGCTGCACAGACCCTGCTTGGCGCGGCGCAGATGGTGCTCGATGGGGCTGCGCCCGCCGCACTGCGCGCTGCCGTGACCAGTCCTGCAGGGACGACGGCGGCGGGGCTGCGCGTGATGGAGCGCGCCGGCGTGCGCTCCGCACTCATCGAGGCGGTTCTTGCCGCGGCGGAGCGGTCGAAAGAACTCGGCAAACAGTAACCGTTCGCCGTATCATTTCCCAGAGGAGGGGACTATGGCATCAGAAACGAAGGAGCGGATTCTCCGCTTTTATCGCGGCAGTGAAGGGGAGGAGACGGCAGTGCGCCTGCTCGACCTCGCAGAGACCGTCGTCAAGACACGCAAATTTCGCATCAGTCCCTTTCTCGATCCCTACGGGCAGGAGATCGCCGAGACGATCTGCGCGAGCTATGATGATCTGCAGCTTGACTTTGACGGCGGCTATCAGGGGGCGGAGCGCGCACGTGCGATGCTGCGCCATCGGGACTTTGCGGGGCGGTCGGAGGATTTTGGTATCGCCTGCGTAGAGGCAGCGTGGAACGGGCAGTTTGCACGGCTCACGCATCGTGATGTCCTCGGCGCCGTGATGGGGCTGGGGATTGAGCGCGAGATGATCGGCGACATTCTGCCTGCCTCCGATGCGGCGAAAATCCTCTGCGATGCCAAGATCGCCCCGCTGCTGATCGAGAACTTGACGATGATCGGCGCGGTCGGCGTGAAGACCGCCCCTGCAGAGCTGACGGAGATCGCACCGCGCGAGGAGCGGACGAAGGAGATCCGCGCGACAGTGGCGTCGCTGCGGCTCGACGCCATCGTCGCGGCGGGGTTTGGCATCTCGCGCAGCCGTGCGGCGGACGATATCGCCGCCGATAAGGTGAAGCATAACTGGCAGAGTGCGGCAAGTGCCTCCAAAACGGTCAAGGAGGGAGATGTCCTCTCCATGCGCGGGCGCGGCCGCGTCGAGGTGACTGAGGTGCGCGGTCAGACGAAGAAGGGGCGCACGGTTGTTGTACTGCATCGATTCTTTTGAAGAAAGGCGGGAGCGCGATGCTGACACCGATGGATATTCATGCCAAGGAGTTTGGTCGGAGTTTTCGCGGATTTAACGAGAACGAGGTCAACGATTTTCTCAATGAGATCATGAAGGCGTACACGGCGGTACTGGATGAAAATGAGCGACTGCGGGGCGAGCTGGAGCGTGAACGCTCGGCAAACGGAGAGTTCCGCCGCATCGAGCAGAGCATGCGCGAGACGCTCGTCGTCGCACAGAAAACGGCGGAGGAGATGAGCACGAGCGCCAAGCAGGGCGCCGACCGCCTACTTGAGACAACGGCGAAGGAGGCGCAGAACATGCGCCGCGAGGCGACACTGCAGGCAAAGGCGCAGCTGGATGAGGCCGCGGACAAGGTGCGTGCCATCGTGGCGGAGTACGAGCGACTCGTCCGCGAAAAGCATCAGTTCCTGCGCCGCATGAAATCCAATGTGCAGGCAGAGCTCGCCCTCATCGAGGATGCCATCGCAGAGATGCCGGACATGGTGCATGAAAAGAAGGTGCCGCCCGCACCTCCTGCACCGCCGATCAAATCGAAGGACGATGCCGTGAAGGAACAGGAGGACGATTGAAGACGATGATCGGGTGCGGAAAGGCCGCCCTGCTCTTTGGCGGGACACTGATTTTGGATCAAACGGTGAAAGCGTACGTCGCATCGACCATGCTGCCGGGGGAGAGCATCCCCGTCATTCCGTCATACCTCCATCTGACCTACGTGCTGAACGCAGGGGCTGCGTTCGGGATCTTTGCGCGTCAGCAGTGGCTCTTTTTGCTCACCGCCGCGCTGTTCTTCCTCGTATTCCTCTTTCTCTATCCGCGTCTCGCGCGCGGCAGCGCACTCATTCATTACGGCAGCGTCGCCTTTGCGGCAGGAGCGCTCAGCAACATGGCGGATCGGATTCGCCTCGCACACGTCATCGACTTCATTGATTTTCGCGTATGGCCGGTATTTAATATCGCGGACATCGCCATCGTGGTGGGAACGATCTGCGTTCTCTGGGCGCTCTTCGTGCAGAAGAAGGAGTTTCTTCCGTGAGCACATTGATTTCCGATCAGACAGGGGAACGGCTGGATGTATTCCTCGTGCGGCAGATGCCGACCCTCTCGCGCAGCTATGCACAGCGTCTCGTCGCAGAGGGAGACGTAACGGTGGATGGGGAGCGGCGCAAGGCGAATTTTAAGCTGAGCGGCGGCGAGACCGTAGCGTGTATGATCCCGCCCGCAGAGGCGGTCGAGATCCGTGCAGAGGACATCCCGCTGGATGTCCTCTATGAGGATGCGGACATCATCGTCATCAACAAGCCGCGCGGCTTGGTCGTGCATCCTGCCGCGGGCGTATATACGGGGACGCTTGTCAACGCCCTGCTCCATCACTGCAGCGATCTCTCGGGAATCAACGGAGACCTGCGCCCCGGCATCGTTCACCGCCTCGACAAGGATACCTCGGGCGTGATGGTCGCCGCGAAAAACGACATGGCGCATCATTTTCTTGCCCGCCAGATACGGGACAAGGAGGCACGGCGCGAGTACCGCGCCATCGTATACGGAAACATCGTCGAGCGCGCGGGCGTCATTACGGGGGACATCGGACGCCATCCGACGGATCGCAAGAAAATGGCGATTGTCCGTGAGAACGGCAAGCCCGCGACGACCCATTTTGAGGTGCTTGAGCGGTTCGGCGACTACACCTTTGTCCGCTGCCGTCTGGAGACGGGGCGAACGCATCAGATCCGCGTCCACATGACGAGCATCGGACATCCGCTGGTCGGCGATACGAAGTATACGGCCAAGAAGAACCCCTTTGCCATCACGGGGCAGGCACTGCACTCGCTGACCCTCACGCTGACACATCCGCGTACGCAGGCAGAAATGACGTTCCCCGCGCCTCTGCCGGCGGACATGGAGGAGATTCTGCACACACTCC